>CAXNGD010000006.1:0-22148 GCA_964201575.1 Acetobacterales bacterium
CACGCTGCGCCGCCGTCAACGTGTCCAGGCCAGACAGCCAGTTACGGAAAATCGCGTCGTCCATCGATGCGCTCCAAACAGGGCGTTTGACCGGATTCTACAGAGCACATACGATTCGAGAACAGAGCCTTCTTTTTTCAAAAAAGAACCCTTCCCCTTTCCCTGCTAAACTGGTCCCCGACTCGCCGGGACCCAAAATGCCACACGCCGATTTCATCCATCTCCGCGTCCACTCCAGCTATTCCCTGAGCGAAGGCGCGATCAAAGCCGACAAGATCGCGGCCCTTGCCGCCGAGGCCCGCATGCCCGCCGTCGCCATTGCCGACACCGGCAATCTGTTCGGCGCCATGGAGTTCAGCCAGGCCTGCACGGCCAAGGGCGTCCAGCCGATCATCGGCTGCCAGTTGGCCTTGACCAGGGAGGACAATCCCCGCCTCCCCCCCGATCGCCTAGTCTTGCTCGCCCAGAACGCCGAGGGTTTCGCCAATCTCCAGCGCCTGTCTTCGGCCAGCTTCCTCGAATCCGAACAGCACCTCACCCCCCAGCTTCCGCTTGACCGCATCTGCGGCCTCTCCGCCGGCCTGATCCTGCTCACCGGCGGCGCCTCCGGCCCGCTCACCCGCCTGCTCTCCGAAAGCCAGTTGCCTGCCGCCCAGCATCTGCTCGCCCGTCTCCATGAAGCCTTCCCCGACCGCATCGCCATGGAGCTGAACCGCCTCGCTTTGCCGAACGAACGCGCCATCGAGCCCGGCCTGATCCGCCTCGCCGACGCGGCCGGCATTCCGCTGGTCGCCACCAACCACTGCTACTTCGCCAAGCCCGAGATGGCCCAGGCGCACGACGCTTTGCTCTGCATTGCCGAGGGGCGGACGCTGGCCGAACGCGACCGCCGCCGGGTGTCCCCGGAACAATGGTTCAAATCCGCCAAGGTCATGCGCGCCTTGTTCGCCGACCTGCCGGAAGCCTGCGACAACACGCTCGCCATCGCCCAGCGCTGCGCGGTGATGGCCGAGAGTCGCAAGCCCATGCTGCCGGTCTGCCCCAAGGTGCGCGAGGGCACCACCGAGGAGGAGACTTTGGGCGAGATGGCCCGCGAGGGCCTGGCCCGCCGCCTGGCCCGCCTCGGCACCGAGCCGGCGCAGCGCCAAGCCTATGAGGACCGCCTGGAATTCGAGCTTGGCGTCATCGCCAAGATGGGCTTCCCGGGCTACTTCCTGATCGTCGCCGACTTCATCCAATGGGCAAAGGGCCAGGGCATTCCGGTCGGCCCCGGCCGCGGCTCCGGGGCGGGTTCGGTGGTCGCCTGGGCGCTGACCATCACCGACATTGATCCGCTGCAGTTCAACCTGCTGTTCGAGCGCTTCCTGAACCCTGAGCGCGTTTCGATGCCCGACTTCGACATCGATTTCTGTCAGGAGCGCCGCGACGAGGTGATCGACTACGTTCGACGTGAGTACGGCGCGGACCGCGTCGCCCAGATCATCACCTTCGGAAAACTTCAGGCCCGCGCCGCCGTCCGCGACACCGGAAGGGTGCTTGGCCTGCCCTATGGCCAGGTCAACAAGGTCGCCGAACTGATCCCGAACAACCCGGCCAAGCCGGTGACCCTGCAACAAGCGGTGGATGGCGAGCCAAAGCTGCAACAGTTGCGTGTCGAGGACGAGTCGATCGGCCGCCTGATCGAAATCGCCCTCCAGCTCGAGGGCCTCTACCGCCACGCCAGCACCCACGCCGCCGGCCTGGTCATCGGCGATCGCACCTTGACCGAAATGGTCCCGGTCTACCGCGACAGCAAGTCGGACTACCTGGTCACCCAGTACTCGATGAAATACGTCGAACAGGCCGGGCTGGTGAAGTTCGACTTCCTCGGCCTGACCACCCTGACCATCCTGCAACGCGGCGTCGAGTTGCTGAAACGCGAACGCATCCATGTCGACCTCGACCGCCTGCCGCTCGATGACCCCAAGACCTTCGAGATGCTCCAGCGCGGCGACGCCGCCGGCGTCTTCCAGTTCGAAGGCCAGGGCATGCGCGACGTGCTGCGTCAGATGCGCCCGGACCGCTTCGAGGATTTGATCGCCGGCGTGGCGCTGTATCGGCCGGGCCCGATGGCCAGTATCCCGGCCTATTGCCAGCGCAAGCACGGCGAGAAATGGGAGGCGCCGCACCCGGCGATCCACGACATCCTGGCCGACACCTATGGGATCATGGTCTACCAGGAACAGGTGATGCAGATCGCCCAGACCATGGCCGGCTACTCGCTCGGCAGCGCCGATTTGCTGCGTCGCGCCATGGGCAAGAAGGTGCGATCGGAGATGGACGCCCAGCGCGAGATCTTCTGCCGCGGCGCCGTGGAGCGCGGCATCGAGCCGGACAAGGCCAGCGAGATCTTCGACCTGATGTCGAAATTCGCCGATTACGGCTTCAACAAATGCCACGCCGCCCCGTACGCCCTGGTCGCCTACCAGACCGCCTGGATGAAGGCCAACCACCCCGAGGCCTTCATCGCCGCCTGCATGTCGCTCGCCCTGAGCAACACCGACCGGCTTGCCGCCCTGCGCCAGGAAGCCGGGCGCATGGGCATCAAGCTGCTGCCGCCCGACATCAACCGTTCCGAGGCCGACTTCACCCTGGAGCGCCAGGCGGGGGGAAAATTCGCCATCCGCTACGCCCTCGCGGCAGTGAAGAAGGTCGGCCAGGCCGCAATGGAATCGGTGACCAAAATCCGCGGCATGGCCAGCTTCGAGGACCTCGCCGACTTCGCCGCCCGCGTCGACCCCAAACAGCTCAACCGCATGCAGCTGGAGAACCTCACCCGCGCCGGCGCCTTCGACGGCATCGACACCAACCGCGCCCGCGTCTTCTCGGCCTGCGAAACCATCCTCCGCCGCGCCCAGGCCCAGGCCGAGGAAAAGGGCAGCGGCCAGATCGCCCTGTTCGCCGGCGGCAACCGGCCGGAACCGCTACGGATTGCCGACATCCCTGACTGGGAACACATGGACCGGCTGGGCTTCGAGGCCGAGGCGATCGGCTTCCATCTCACCTCCCACCCGCTGGACGCCTATGAGCAAACCCTGAAACGCCTGCGCGTGGTGCCGAGCACCCAACTGGACCAGGCCGCCCAGCGCGGAGGTGCGCGGGTCAAGCTCGCGGGCTCCGTGGTGAACATGAAGGAGCGCATCACCCGCAGCGGCAGCCGGATGGCCTGGGTCCGGCTGTCCGATGCCGCCGGTAGCTACGAGGTGACCTTCTTCAGCGAAACCCTCGGCCGTTCGCGCGACCTGCTCGTGGCCGGCAATTCCGTGGTGGTGACGGCGGATTTGAAGATGGAGGGCGAAAGCCTGCGCATCACCGCCGTCGATATCCAAAGCCTGGATGCCGCCGCCGAGCGTGCTGGCGGCGGCATGCGCATCTGGCTGCAACAAACCGAGGCGGTGCCGCATATCCGCACCCTGTTGGCGCGCGAGGGCAATGGCCGCGGCCGGGTGATCCTGGTGCCGCGCATCGAAGACGAACAGGAGGTGGAAATCATCCTGCCCGGCGGCTTCAACGTCACCCCGCGCCTGGCCCAGGCGCTGAAGATCCTGCCAGGGATCGAGCGGGTGGAGGATCTATAGACCCGGAAGGGGCCGCGACAATCCGGCCATCCTCCATCGCCACGATGCGGTCGGCGATGTCCAGGATGCGCGGATCATGCGTCACCATCAGGATCGGCACGCCCCGGCTGCGTGCCAGTTCGGTCAGCAACCGGACGACATCCTGGCCGCTTTGCCGGTCCAGGGCCGCCGTCGGCTCATCGGCGAGGACCAGGCCTGGCTGGCCCACCAGGGCGCGGGCGACGGCCACGCGCTGACGCTGCCCGCCGGACAACTGCCCCGGCAGGCTCTCGGTTTTGTCGGCCAGCCCGACGGCGGCCAGCATCTCGCTGGCGCGGGCCAGCCGGTCGTGCTCGCTGCTCGCGGTGTCCAGTTCCAGCGACATCGCCACGTTCTGGCGCGCGGTGAGGAAGCCGAGCAGGTTGTGCTGCTGGAAGATGAAGCCGATCCGCCGGCGCAGGGCCACGCGCTGGCGTTCGGATGCGCCGGCGAGTTGCTGGCCAAGTACCTGGCACGAGCCGGCCTGCATGGCCCGCAGCGCGCCGATCAGGGTCAGCAGGGTGGTCTTACCGCTGCCGGACGGGCCGGTGAGCAGCACGATCTCGCCGGGCGCGATGGCAAGGTCGACCTCGCGCAGCACCGGGCGGTCGCCCTTGTCGTAGGTGTAGGACAGGCCGGCCAGGGCGATCGGGGAGACCATCAGAACATGTCCGCGGGATCGGCATCCGCCAGCTTGCGCATCGCCAGCAGCCCGGCCAGGGCGCACATGGCGAAGACCAGGCCGAACACGACCACCGCCCGGTCGGCCGCCATGCCGAGCGGCAAGAGGGTGGCTTTCGCGGTCATGCCGTAGAGCCCGATCGAGCCGAGAAACCCCGGCACGAAGCCGAGCACCGCCAGCATCAGGGCGGCGGCCATCACTACCAGGCGGAGATAGTGGTTGGAGTAGCCGATGGCCTTCAGCGTGGCGTATTCGCGCAGGTGGGTGGCGATGTCGCTGAACAGGATCTGGTAGACGATGACCATGCCGACCACGAGGCCCATCAGGCTGCCGAAGCTGAAGATGAAGCCGATCGGGGTGCCCTTCTCCCAGTAGCTGCGCTCCCAGGCGATCAGCTCGGCGCCGGTGAGTACCATCACATCGGGCGGCAGGATGGTGGCCAGCCGCGCCTTCACTGCTTGGGCGTCGGCGCCGGGCTTGAGGCGGATGGCGACGAGGTCGGTCTTGCTGGCCTGGCGCTCCTTCACGATGCGGCGGAAGTTGGTCTCGGTCATCACCGCGTTGCCGTCGGCGCCGAAGCTGGTGCCGAGCGAGACCAGGCCGACGAGGTTCATCGCCCGCCCGCCGACCTCGACATCATAGGGACCGCCGCGCTCCAGCCGGCCGGCGACATTGCCGAACTCGGGGCGCGAGCGGCGGTCGAAGGCGATGGTGTCGACGCGCTTCAGCAGCGGGACCAGGGGGGCGAGGCCGGAGAAGGCGACCGCCCCGGCCTCGGGGTCGAAGCCGATGAGCTGGATGGTGCGCTGCCGCCCAGTGTCGGGATTGCGGAACTTGGTCTGGGCCAGATAGAGCGGCACCGATTGGGTCACATCGGGATCGGCCAGGGTCTGGCTGGCGCGCACCCGGGCGATCGGCTCCGGGCGGAACATCACCAGGGTCAGCGGATTGACCAGGAACAGCTCGCCCTGGAGTGCCCGCGGCAGGTTGGAGGCGCTGTCGAACAGGGCGGCGCGGAAGCCGAGCTGCATGAACACCAGGACGCAGGCGAACATCACCCCGGCGATGGCCGAGACCAGGCGGGCCCGGCTGCTGATCAGCTGGCGCCAGGCCAGCCGTGCCGCCAGCACCGCGATCACGGCGCGGCGCCGGCGGGGGGGACCACCACCTGGACCTGCATGTTGACGCGGCGCATCAGCGCCAGCCGGCCTTCCTCGCCCAGGGTGAGGCGGACTTCCACGGTGCGTGAGTCGGTGGCGGCGACGGGGTCGGTGCCGGCCTGGGTGGTGCGGCGGACCTGCCAGCCGATTTCGCGCACCGTGGCGGCATAGCGGGCGGCGATGCCGGGGACGATGATCTCGGCGGGCGCGCCCAGCCGCAGCCGGGGGACGTCGGTCTCGTAGACATCGGCCACGACATCGAGCCTGTCGAGATTGGCCAGGTCCAGCAGGCCATCGGTCCCGAGCTGGTCGCCGGCGCGGGCGTAGATTTTCAATACCGTGCCGGCGATTGGCGCGGTGATTCTGGCGAGCACCGCATCGGCGCGGGCCTTGGCCAAGGCAGCCGCGGCGCTGGACAGGCGGGCTTCGGCGATGGCGAGGTCCTCGGCGCGCGGCGAGGACAGGGTGGCGAGCACGGCCTCGGCCTCGCGGCGGGTGGCGGTGGCGCGTTCGGCGGCGAAGCGGGTGCGTTCGGCGCCGGCGCGGGTGCCGGCGCCGCCGGGGACCAGGGTTTCGGCGCGCGCGGCCTCGTGCAGGGCGTTGGCCTCGTCGGCGCGGAGGGCGGCGATGCGGGATTGCTGGGCGGCGATCTCGCTGTCGCGGGCGCCGGCGGCCATGCGGTTGCGGCTGGCGCGGGCTTCGGCCAGGGCGGCTTCGGCCTGGGCCAGGGTGGCGTCTTTCTGGGTGGCGTCGGCGAATTCGGCCAGCACCTGTCCGGCGGCCACGCGGTCGCCCTCGGCGACCATCAGCCGTTCGATGCGTGTGACGGCCATGCCGCCGGCGTGGGACAGGCGGCGGACGCGCGAGGCGGGTTCGACGCGGCCCAGTGCGCCGACGCCGAGCGATACCGCGGCTGGCGGTGCGGCAGGGGCGGTTGCCACCAGGCGCGAGGTGGACCACCAGGCACCGCCTGCCAGCACCGCTGCGGTGGCGCCCAGCAGCAGCAGGCGACGGGGCATCATGGCGCAGGCCTGCGGGATGGGGCGCTGGGCGGCCGGGTGCGGAGACGCGACGCGATCGGTGCGGTCATTGCCTTGCATTTGGACAATGCGAGGCGTTGGTCAATCCCTGACCTTGCGGCGCGGCCGCTGGTGATGCCTTTGCCGGTCTTGCCTTTGCCGGTCTTGCCTGTCGGTCTTGCCTTTGGAGTGCAGTTCGGCCATATCCTCGGCGCCGGTGGATTTCTGCCGGTAATTCACACGCGGGGCACCTTTCCATCCTCATCCACGAGGCCGGAATCCGGTGCCGCAGGGCAAGGCCCCGCGGAGGTTCAACCGGATACAGGAAAGGAGCACGCTCATGGCGATGCCCGAATTCACCTTGCGTCAGCTTCTCGAAGCCGGCGTGCATTTTGGCCACCACACGCGGCGCTGGAACCCGGCGATGGCGCCGTTCATCTTCGGCATCCGCAATCAGGTCCATATCCTGGACCTGCAGCAGACCGTGCCGATGCTGGACCGCTCGCTGCGCGCGCTGCGCGATGTGACGGCGGCCGGCGGGCGCGTGCTGTTCGTCGGCACCAAGCGCGCGGCGGCGGAGTATGTGGCCGAGGCGGCTGGGCGCTGTGGCCAGTATTACGTCAACCATCGCTGGCTGGGCGGGATGCTGACCAACTGGAAGACCATCACTGGCAGCATCAAGCGCCTGCGCCAGATGGAAGAGCAGCTTGGTGCGGGCATCGAGGGCCTGACCAAGAAAGAGGTGCTCGACATGACCCGCGACCGCGAGAAGCTGGAGCGCTCGCTGGGCGGGATCAAGGAGATGGGCGGGCTGCCGGACATCCTGTTCATCATCGACACCAACAAGGAGAAGCTGGCGGTCGAGGAGGCCAACAAGCTCGGCATCCCGGTGATCGCGGTGCTGGACAGCAACTCGGACCCCAAGGGCGTGACCTATCCGATCCCCGGCAATGATGACGCGATCCGCGCCATCACGCTGTATCTGGAACTGGCCTCCGGCGCGGTGCTGGACGGGATCAGCGCCGAGATGGTGGCGTCCGGCCGTGATATCGGGGCTGCCGAGGACCTGCCGATTGCGGCGATGCCGGATGCCGAAGTGGCCGCCGAGCCCGCCGCCGACTGATCCATCCGCCTATCGGGCCGGCGGTCACCGATGAAGGTGGCTGCCGGCCCAGTGTCGCAAAAGCGCGCTTGATCGCTCAGCACCCCTGCCGTACCCCTGGGGCCTCCCGATCGCGCACAGACCGAGGAGACCGAACGATGGCCGAGATCACCGCCGCCCTGGTGAAGGACCTGCGCGAGCGCACTGGCGCCGGCATGATGGACTGCAAGAAGGCGCTGGTTGAGAACGCCGGCGACATGGAAGCGGCGATCGACTGGCTGCGCACCAAGGGGCTGTCGACGGCGGCCAAGAAATCGGGCCGGGTGGCGGCCGAAGGGCTGGTGGGCGTGGCCTCCGCGGCCAATCGCGGCGCCATGGTCGAGATCAACGCCGAGACCGATTTCGTGGCGCGCAACGAGACGTTCCAGAACTTCGTCGCCGAGGTGGCCCGCGTGGCGCTGGCGGTGGGCGAGGATCTCGACGCGATCAAGGCGGCACCCTATCCCGGCACCGGGCGCAATGTGGCCGAGGAATTGACCCACATGATCGCCACGATTGGCGAGAACATGAACATCCGGCGCGCACGCGTCTTCACCGTGAGCCAGGGGGCGGTGGCCACCTATATGCATTCGGCGGTCAAGCCAGGGCTGGGCAAGATCGGCGTGCTCGCGGCCGTCGAGGGGCCGGGCGAGGTTGGCACGCTGGAACTGCTGGGCCGGCAGATCGGCATGCATGTGGCGGCGACGCGGCCGGAAGCGCTGGACACCTCGGCCGTGGATCCTGCCGCGCTGGAGCGGGAGCGCGCGGTGCTGTCCGAGCAGGCCCGTGCCTCCGGCAAGGCGGAAGCGATCATCGAGAAGATGGTCGAGGGCCGGATCCGCAAATACTACGAGGAAGTGGTTCTGCTGGAGCAGGTCTGGGTGCATGACGGCGAGAGCCGGGTGAAGGCGGTGGTGAAGAAGGCAGGCGCCGAGCTGAAGGGGTTCTGCCGCTTCCACCTGGGCGAAGGCATCGAGAAGGCCGCCGGCGACTTCGCCGCCGAGGTCAAGGCCGCCGCCGGGGTTTGATCCAAGCCGCTGGTCTTGTTCATGACCTTGGTCTTGTTCAGGACTTGGCATCGTTCTATCCTCGACTACGCATGAGACGCCGCCGAGTCGGCCCCGCAGGGGGTTGCGGCGGCGTCATTTTGCGCCCCGTTCCACGGCCAATACCGGAACCAAGATGAAACCGGAACCAAGATGACCAAACCCCTCACCTACAAGCGCGTTCTGCTGAAGGTCTCGGGCGAGGCGCTGATGGGCAAGCGCGAGTTCGGCCTGGACAACGACACCGTCGCCGCGATCGCCGCCGATATCGGCGATGTGGTGGCACTGGGCGCAGAGGTCTGCCTGGTCATCGGCGGGGGCAACATCTTCCGCGGCATGTCTGGCGCCGCGCAGGGCATGGATGCCGCCCAGGCACATTACATGGGCATGCTGGCCACCGTGATGAACGCGCTGGCGATGCAGGCGGCGCTGGAGAAGATCGGCGTTGCCACCCGGGTGCAATCCGCCATTCCGATGGCCTCGGTCTGCGAGCCCTATATCCGCCGCCGCGCCATGCGGCACATGGAGAAGGGCAGGGTGGTGATCTTCGCCGCCGGTACCGGCAATCCGTTCTTCACCACCGATACCGGGGCGGCGCTGCGGGCGGTGGAGATGGGGTGCAACGCCCTGTTGAAGGGGACCCAGGTGGACGGGGTCTATTCCGACGACCCGCGCAAGAACGCCAGCGCCGAGCGTTTCGACGAGCTGACCTATCACGATGTCCTGGCGCGCGACCTCAAGTTCATGGACGCTGCCGCGATCAGCCTGGCGCGCGAGAACGGGGTGCCGATCATCATCTTCAACATCCGCGCCCCCGGCGCCTTTGCCGCGGTGATGCGCGGCGAGGGCAAGTTCACCACGGTGGTGGCGCCGCGGTGACGCGCCTTTACATTGCGATGGCGGCCGCCCCTCTGGTGCAGCGGTCGGCAGCAGTGTTACAGCGTTGCGTCGGGGCAGCGGAGTGACGTGACGGACCCCACCGGGCCGCGCGGCCCGATTGTGGCATTTCCGCGAGGAGGGTGGTGTGGCGACCGATCTGAACGAGCTCAAGCAAGACCTGGCGCGGCGCATGGACAGCACAATGGAGACGCTGCGGCGCGAGTTCGGCGGGCTGCGCACCGGGCGCGCGAGCCCGGCCCTGCTGGAGCCGATCCGCGTGGAGGCCTATGGCAGCGAGGTGCCGCTGCCGCAGGTGGCCACGATCGCGGTGCCGGAGGCGCGCATGCTGACGGTGCAGGTCTGGGACCGCAGCCTGGTCAACAACGTGGTCAAGGCGATCCGTGATTCCGGCCTCGGGCTCAACCCGGGCAATGACGGCCAGTTGGTGCGGGTGCCGATCCCGATGCTGACCGGCGAGCGCCGCGCCGAGCTTTCCAAGACCGCGCATAAATATGCCGAGGGCGCCAAGATCGCGGTGCGCGGGGTGCGGCGCGACGGCATGGAGCAGACCAAGGCGCTGGAGAAGAAGTCGGTCATCAGCAAGGATGACGAGAAGCGCTGGTCGGACGAGGTGCAGAAGCTGACCGACCAGTATGTCAAGAAGATCGACGATACGTTGAGCGAAAAAGACCGCGAAATCAAGCAGGTCTGAGACGCAACCGATGGCCCCGCGCACACCGCTCAAGCTTGGATCGGCCGAGATGGACGCAGCCCTTGGCGCCCCGGAGACGGCCGCCGCCGCGCGCTATGCAGCCCTGGTGCCGTCGCATGTTGCCATCATCATGGATGGCAATGGCCGCTGGGCCAGCCGTCGCGGCCTGCCGCGCGTGGCAGGCCACCGGGCGGGGGTGGAGGCGGTGCGCCGGACCATCCGTGCCACCATGGAGAACGGCATACCCTGGCTCACCTTGTATGCGTTCAGCAGCGAGAACTGGCGTCGCCCGGCCGCCGAGGTCACCGACCTGACCGGGCTGCTGCGTCATTTCCTGCGCAACGAGGTGAACGAGCTTGATTCGCATGGCGTGCGGCTGCGCGTCATCGGCGACCGCTCGCGCTTTGACAGTGACATCCAGGCCGAACTGGCTATCGCCGAACAGCGCACCGCCGGCAATGCCAAGCTGAACCTGGTGGTGGCGCTGTCCTATGGCGGGCGGGCCGAGATCGTGGCCGCCGCCCAGGCCGCGGCCGAGGCGGCGCGGGCCGGCCGGCTTGATCCGGCGGCGCTGACCGAGGCGATGTTCAGCGCGTTGCTGTCGACCACCGGCATCCCCGATCCCGACCTGATCATCCGCACCTCGGGCGAGCAGCGCCTGTCCAATTTCCTGCTGTGGCAGTCGGCCTATGCCGAGTTGGTGTTCCTGGATGTGTTGTGGCCGGATTTCGCGGCGGCGCATTTCGGCGAGGCGCTGACCGAGTTCAACCGGCGCGAGCGGCGGTTTGGTGCGCGCCCTGCCTGACATGTCCTCCCGCGTGGCGCATTCTGGTGGCAGTTCCTCGCGTTGGTCCGACCTGCGGCTGCGCGTGGCATCGGCGGCGGTGCTGCTGCCGGTGGCGCTGGCCTGCTTGTTCGCCGGCGGGCTGCCATGGCTGGCGCTGGTCGTTGCGGCGACGGTGGCGCTGTTGTGGGAATGGTGGGGACTGTGGCGGCGCAGGCCCGGGCGCCTGCCGGCGCTGACGCTGCTGGCGGGCTGGATTTACGTGCTGGTAGGCGCCAGCTCCTTGTTCTGGCTGCGCAGCGATCCGGTGGCCGGGCTGATCGATGTGCTGTTCCTGCTGGTGGTCGTGTGGTCCAGCGATATCGGCGCTTATGTCAGTGGCCGGCTGATCGGCGGGCCGAAGTTGGCGCCGGCGATCTCGCCGGGCAAGACCTGGTCGGGGGCGGTGGGCGGCCTGCTCTGCGCGATGGTCATCGGCTTGCTGGTCTCGCGCGCCGTGGCCCCGGGACCGCCGCTGCACGCCCTGATCGTTGGGGCCGGGCTTTCGGTCGCGTCGCAGCTTGGCGACCTGTTGGAGAGCGCGTTGAAGCGGCATTTCGGCGTGAAGGATTCCAGCCGGCTGATCCCCGGCCATGGCGGCGTGTTCGACCGGCTGGACGGCGTGCTGGCGGCAGCACCGGTGGCGATGGTGCTGGCGCTGATCCTTGGCGCCGGGGTGGAGCTGTGGCGATGACGGCGGCGCGGAGCATCACCGTGCTCGGCAGCACCGGCAGCGTCGGCACGCAAACGATTGATCTTATTGCTGCCAACCCCGGGCGCTACCGGGTTCGTGCGCTGATTGCCGGTCGCAATGTGGTGCTGCTGGCCCAACAGGCGCGGCAACTCGGCGCGGAGGTGGCGGTGCTGGCCGATCCCGCCGGCCATGGCGCATTGCGGGCGGCGCTGGCCGGCACCGGAATTCGCTGTGCCTGTGGCCCGGATGAAGTTGTGGCCGCGGCCGGGCTTGGCGCAGACTGGACCATGGCCGCGATCACCGGGGCCGCCGGCCTGCCGCCCACGCTGGCCGCCATTCGCGCCGGCGGCGTGGTGGCGTTGGCCAACAAGGAGGCCCTGGTCTGTGCCGGGGAGGTCATGCTGGCCGCCGTGCGGACCCATGGCGCCACGCTGTTGCCGGTTGATTCCGAACACAATGCCATCTTCCAGTCGATGGCCGACGGCAATCGCGGCGGCATCGAAAAGATCGTGCTGACCGCCTCGGGCGGGCCGTTCCGCACCGCCAGCCGCGAGGAGATGGCCCGCGCCACACCCGAGGCTGCGCTGTGCCACCCGGTCTGGTCGATGGGCGCCAAGATCAGCATCGATAGCGCGACGATGATGAACAAGGCGTTGGAAATCATTGAGGCAGCACGATTGTTCGATCTGCCGAGCGACCGCATCGGCGTGCTGATCCACCCGCAATCGGTGATCCACGGCCTGGTCCACTACACTGACGGCAGCGTGCTGGCGCAGCTCGGCAGCCCCGATATGCGCGTGCCGATTGCCCATACCCTGGCTTGGCCCGGCCGGATCGCCACCCATGCCCCGCGGCTCGATCTCGCCGCGCTCGGCCGGCTGGAGTTTGCCGAGCCCGACATCCAGCGGTTTCCCGCCCTGCGCCTGGCGCGAGAGGCGCTGGCTGCCGGCGGCGGTGCCTCGGCGATCATGAGTGCGGCCAACGAGGTGGCGGTGGAGGCGTTTCTGGCGCGGCGGATCGGGTTTCTCGACATCGTCGCCCTGGTGGAGCAGGTGATGCAGACGCTCGGCGCGCCGCCGGCCGATACGCTGGATGCGGTGCTCGCCCTGGATGCCGCCGCCCGTGCCGCCGCCACCTCCGCGATCGCCGCCCGCCCCGCCGCGTGACCTGCCGCGTGATCTGTCGCGTGATCTGGGGGTTGCGAAGAATTCAGTAGGCAGCCGCCGGCTCCTGCGGCATGTGCTAGCCTGTTTGGACGGGCCTGCCGCGACGCTCCTGCCGCGACGGGCCTGCCGAGACTGGCCTGCCATGGGAGTTGCCGTGTTCGATCTGTTGCCTGCGCCGCTTGATTCGATCTTCGCCTTCCTCATCGTGCTCGGGGTGCTCGTGTTCATCCACGAACTCGGCCACTACCTGGCCGCGCGCATGGTCGGGGTTCATGTGGAGACCTTCTCCATCGGCTTCGGCCGCGCCATCGCCAGCTGGACCGACCGCAAGGGCACGGTGTGGAAGCTCGCCTGGCTGCCGCTGGGCGGATATGTGAAGCTGCACGGGCAGGAGCGGCCGGAGGATGTGCCCTCCGACGTTCAGGGGTTATCGATCCCCGGCCGGACCTTCCATGAGAAACAGGTCGGCGCGCGCGCCTTTGTGGTGGCGGCCGGCCCGCTGGCGAATTTCCTGCTCGCCGCGGTGCTGTTCGCCGGGCTCTATGCGGTGGTTGGCAAGCCGGTGACGCCCGAGCGCACCGACCCGCCGGCGGTAATCGGCGAGGTGGTGGCCAATTCGGCGGCCGCGCGGGCCGGGCTCAAGGTGGGCGATCGCATCCTGGCGCTGGACGGGACCGAAATCAGCCTGTTCGGCGAGTTGCAGCGCATTGTGTCCGCGTCCCCCGGGCGCGGGATTTCGATCCGGCTGCAGCGTGGCAGTACCGTAATGACGGTGGACGCCACGATCGAGGCGCGTTCGGCCGGGGCTGCCCAGGTCGGCATCCTGGGCATCCGCAGCGCCGGCCAGGCGGTGGTGTTCGAGCCGCAGGGCATCGGCGCCGCGACGGTGGGCGGAGTGGTCAAGACCTGGGACGTCACGGTGCAGACCCTGGCCGGGGTGTGGCAGATGATTTCGGCCCAGCGCGGCACCGAGGAGCTTGGCGGTCCGCTGCGCATTGCCCAGCTTTCCGGTCAGGTGGCCCAGCTCGGGCTCGCCAGCCTAGTGTCGTTCATTGCGGTGCTGTCAGTGAACCTCGCCCTGATCAACCTGTTCCCGATCCCGATTCTGGATGGCGGGCATCTGTTGTTTTACCTCGCCGAGGCTATCCGTGGTCGGCCGCTGCCGCCGCGGGCGCAGGAATACGGGCTGAAGACCGGGTTGGCGTTGATTCTAGCACTCTTTTTCTTTGCTACCTGGAACGACCTTGGCCATCTCGGCCTGTTCCGTTAGGTTGCCGGGCTGGTTGGCTGAGCCCTGCCGCGCCGCGCACGGCGTCCGGCGGGTAGCGCACCTGCGGTCGGAGGGGTATACCAAATGCCGGCCCTCGGTCGGCCGCCCCGACAGGTGGGGTGGCGCCGCATGGTGAGGATTTCTGCTTTGGTTGTCATCCGCGCGGCGCTGGCCTTTTCGGCATTCCTCCTGTTGCTGACGGCATCCTTGCCCACCGAGGCGCAGCCGGCGGCGCGGCCCGGCAGACAGGCGGCGGCCCCGGCCCGCCCGGCCCCGACCGGTGCTGCGATCGCTGCGATTCGCGTCACCGGCAACCAGCGCATCGAGGAGGGCACGATCCGCTCCTATATGCTGGTCCAGCCCGGCGACCCCTATGACGCCGAGCGCGTGGACCGCAGCCTCAAGGCGCTGTTCGCCACCGGATTGTTCGCCGACGTGACCATCCGCCGCGATGGCGCCAATGTCGTGGTCACGGTCGCCGAGAACCCGATCGTCAACCGCATCGCCGTCGAGGGTAACAAGAAGATCACCGATGACCAGCTCCGCCCGGAGCTGCAGCTGCGGCCGCGCGCCGTCTTCACCCCGGCTTTGGCCGCCGCCGACCGCCAGCGCATCCTGGACATCTATGGCCGGCGCGGTCGCTTCGCGGCGCGGGTGGAGCCGAAGATCATCCCGCTGGACCAGAACCGCGTCGATGTGGTGTTCGAGGTGCAGGAGGGCGACACCGCGCTGATCAGCCGGATCGCCTTCGTCGGCAACAAGACCTTCAGCGAGAGCCGGCTCAAGGATGTGGTCGGCGCGCGCGAACAGGCCTGGTACCGGTTCCTGTCGAGCAGCGACACCTATGACCCCGACCGGCTGAACTTCGACCGCGAGTTGCTGCGCCGCTACTATTTGCGCAACGGCTATGCCGATGTCGAGATCGTCGGCGCCACCGCCGAGCTGGCCCCGGACCGCTCGTCGTTCTTCGTCACCTACACCATCGTCGAGGGCGAGCGCTATGCGATCTCCGACATATCGGTCAACGCCACGCTGAAGGATCTCGACGGTGAGGCGCTGCGCCGCAAGCTGCGCCTGGGACCCGGCGACTGGTATGATGGAGATGCCGTCGAACGCGACACCCAGCAGCTCAGCAACGAGGTGCAGAACCGCGGCTATGCCTTTGTCGAGGTGAAGCCGCGGGTGCGACGGGATACCGACAAGAAGACGATGGAGATCGTCTACGATGTCGGCGAAGGCCCGCGTGTCTATGTCGAGCGTATCGACATAATCGGCAACGTCCGCACCAAGGACAAGGTGGTGCGCCGTGAGTTCCGCCTGGCCGAGGGCGATGCGTTCAACGCATCGCTGCTGCGCCGCTCTCGTCAGCGCATCACCGATCTGGAGTTCTTCAACAACGTCACGGTGAATGCCTCGCCCGGCTCGTCGCCGGACCGTTCGATCGTGACCGCCAGGGTGGAGGAGCGGGCGACCGGCGAACTGACCCTGGGTGGCGGCTTCTCCACCGATATCGGACCGCTGCTGACGGTTGGTCTGCGCGAGCGCAACCTGGTCGGCACCGGCATCGACGGCAGCATCAGCGGGATCCTGGCGGCCAAGCAGAGCCAGGTGACCGTGTCGTTGAACGATCCCTATTTTCTCGACCGCAACCTCGTCGCCGGGGTGGATGTCTTCCACATCCAGAACAATCTGCAGGAGGTGGCGCAGTACAGCGAGCGCCGGACCGGCGTCACCCTGCGTCTCGGCTATGAGTTCAGCGAACATCTGCGCCAGGTGTGGAGCTATTCGCTGATCCAGCGCGCGATCTTCGATGTCGGCCCGTTGGCCAGCATTTATGTCCAGGACTCCAGGGGATCGAGCCTGTTGTCGCAGATCGGCCAGACGCTGACCGTCGATTACCGCGACAGCCGCATTGACCCGCGCGAGGGCTTCGTTGTGCGCCTGGGCACCGATTTCGCCGGCCTGGGCGGCACCACGCGTTTCGTCCGCACCAAGATCGACGGCACCTACTACATACCGCTTGAGCGGCTCACCGGCGATCCCGACTGGACGATCGCGGTGTCCGGTGGCGCGGGATACCTGTTCTCCATGGACAAGAACGAGAAGATAATCGATCGCTTCTTCCTCGGTGGCGACAATCTGCGTGGCTTCGCCATCGGCGGTGTCGGCCCGCGCGCGGCGATCAGCGGCAACAACAGCATCGGCGGGCGGTTCGTCTGGACGCAGAGCACCGAACTGCGGTTCCCGTTGCCGGTTTCGGCGGATCTCGGATTGCGCGGTCGTATCTTCGCCGATGTCGGCTCGCTCAGCGGCGTGAACGCCCTGACCCAGAACGGGCGGCGGGTGGCGATCCTCGACGATTCGTCGCCGCGCGTCGCCGTGGGTTTCGGCGTGTCGTGGAAGACGCCGTTTGGCCTGCTCAATATTGACATCGCGCAGCCGGTGGTTCGCAAGAAGTTCGACCAGTCGCAGATCTTCCGTTTCGGCTTCGGGACAAGGTTCTAGTTTGATGCCTCGCATTTCGACCTTCGTGACTCTCGCCTGCGTGCTCGTCGGCGGCGCCTGCCTCGGCGGGACCCCATTCAGCGCGCTGAGTCTGGGCGGCCCGGCGCAGGCCCAGCAATCGGATTTCTTCGTGCCCGGCCAGCCGCGCGGCGGTGCGGCGGGTCCGGCTGCCCGCCCGCCGGCCGGCGCACCTTCCCGCCCGCCTGGCGCGTCCCAGCCGCCGGCCCGCGCCCCCGCGGCGCCAGAGCCGCAGGAACTCGAAGAGCTCCCGCTGGGCGAGATTCCGGTCCCGCCAGTGCCCGAGCTTCCCGCCCTGCCGAAAGGCGCCGCCCCTCCGGCGGCGGTGATCGGCGTGATCGGCCTGCCCGAGGTGATGCGCGCCTCGCTGGCGGCGCAATCGGCCGACAGGATCATCGGCGAGCGGCGCGAGAAGCTGAACGAGGACGCGCAGAAGGAACAGCTGGTCTGGCGCGACATGCAACAGGCCCTGGCGCGCGACCGCGCCAGGCTGACCCCCGACCAGATCCGCGCCCGCGAGCGTGAGTTGCAGGAACGGATCACCGCCGCACAGCGCAGCTTTCGCGACCGCAACCGCATCATCCAGGAAGCCGCCCAGTTCGCCATCAACCAGGTCCAGTCCTCGCTGATCGGCGTGATCCGCCAGGTGGCCGATAGCCGCGGAATGAACCTTGTGCTGCACCGCACCCAGGTGGCGCTGAATGTCACCGAGTTCGACATCAGCGACAAGGTGGCCGAGGAGCTGAACCGCGTCCTGCCCACGGTGACCGTGCCGGCTGACGGCGTATCGCCGGCGATCCCGCCGACCCCTGCCGCTGCGGTGCTGCCGCCGCCACCGGCCTCCGCCACTCCTCCCAATCGTTGATGCCGCAGCGAGGCTCATGACCCAACCGGGTGACAAGCGCTTCTTTGCCCGCTCCGGCCCGTTCGACATCGCGGCGGTGGTCGCAGCCGCTGGTGGCGATGCGGTCGCCGAGGGCGCGCTTGTGCTGCACGGCATCGCGCCGCTGCAGAGCGCCACGCCGGAGACGGTCAGCTTCCTGGACAACCGCCGGTACCTAGACGCGCTGAAGGAAACCCGCGCCGGCGCCGTGCTCGTCCACCCCGCGTTGGCCGTCCACGCACCCGCCGGCACCATCGCCATCCGCACCACTCAGCCCTACCTGGCCTGGGCCCGCGTCGCGGCACTGTTCCACCCGGAGCCGCCGGCCCGCCCGGGTATCCACCCCTCCGCGGTGGTGCATCCCGCGGCCCGGGTCGATCCCTCCGCCGAGATCGGTCCGCTGGCGGTGGTCGAGGAAGGGGCGGAGATCGGCGCGCGCTGCCGCATCGCGTCGCTGGCGGTGATCGGGGCCGGCGTGGTCCTCGGCGCGGATTGCCGCGTCGGCGCCGGCGCGAGCATCAGCCATGCGCTGGTCGGCGACAGGGTCCACCTCTATCCCGGGAGCCGCGTCGGCCAGGAGGGCTTCGGCTTCGCCACCGGCCCCGCGGGCTTCGTCACCGTGCCGCAACTCGGCCGCGTGGTGATCGGCGACGATGTTGAAGTTGGCGCCAACACAACCATCGACCGCGGCTCGAGCCAGGACACCGTCATCGGGCCGGGCTGCCGCATCGATAACCAGGTCCAGATCGGCCATAATGTCCGCATGGGGCGCTGCTGCGTCATCGTGGCCCAAGCCGGCATCTCCGGCTCGGTCGTGCTCGGCGATTGCGTCCAGCTCGGCGGGCAGGCCGGGATCACCGGCCATCTCACCATCGGCGATTTCGCCCGCATCGGTGCCAAGTCGGGCGTGATGGCCAATGTGCCGGCCAAGGCCGAGGTGGTTGGCGCCCCCGCCATGCCGGCGCGGGAGTTCTTTCGCGAACATGCTATCCTGCGCCGCGTTGCCGCGCGGGAGCGGGCCGGCGCGGGCGGCGAACGACCGGCCGGGACACATCCAGAAACCCATAGGGATCAGGGCTGAAGGCGATGGACACAGCAAGCCAGCCACCCGCGAGCAAACCCATCGCCGACGCGCCGGGCGACGCGGGCTCCACGATCGATATCGCCGGCATCATGCAGGCGATCCCGCATCGCTACCCGTTCCTGCTGCTGGACCGCGTGGTGGATCTGGTCCGCAACCAGTCCGCGACCGGGGTGAAGAACGTCACCGTCAATGAGAATTTCTTCCAGGGCCATTTCCCAGGCCACCCGGTGATGCCCGGCGTCCTGATCATCGAGAGCATGGCGCAGACCGCCGCCGTGCTGGTGGTGGAAACGCTGGGCCCCGATGCCAAGGGCAAGCTGGTGTATTTCATGTCGATCGAAGGGGCGAAGTTCCGCCGCCCGGTGGTCCCCGGGGATCAGCTGCGCATCCATATCGTCAAGGAGCGCAATCGTGGCAATGTCTGGAAATTCCATGCCGTGGCCAAGGTCGATGGCGTGGCGGTTGCCGAGGCGACCTATGCCGCCATGATCATGGACCATTGATGCTGCACCGCACCTAGCCTGGACTACACCGACACAATTTCGCCATTTTTCCGACGAAACAAGGACTTATCGCCCGTTGTAGAGAAATATGCGGCAACAATGATTGTTTAGCCGCCGCGCGATCCGCCACCTACTGTGCTTCGGCACACGAGACCTTCGGACCGCGAAAGATTTGACGATGGATGCGTTCACCCCCCACATCGAAGCCGGCCAAATCGGAACCGGCCAAATCGGAATCGGCACCGGCGCCATGAGCGAGGCGGCGATCGGTCTTGGCGTGCGCATCCACCCTCTGGCCGTGATCGATCCCGCGGCCCGGCTGGGCATGAACGTCCAGGTCGGCCCGTTCTGCACCATTGGACCGGACGTTGAGATCGAGGATGGCGTCCGGCTGATTTCCCATGTCGTGGTGGACGGCCATACCCGGATCGGCGCCGATGCCGTGCTCTATCCGCATTGCACCGTTGGCATGGCGCCCCAGGACCTGAAATACCGCAACGAGCCCACCCGCACCGATATCGGCGCCCGCACCCTGGTGCGCGAACACGTCACCATCCATCGCGGCACTGCCACCGGGCGCGGCATCACCCGGGTCGGCACCGATTGCATGCTGATGGCGGTGAGCCACGTGGCGCATGACTGCCTGATCGGCAACGGTGTGATCGTGGCCAACAACGCCGTGATGGGCGGCCATGTCAGCATCGGCGACAATGCGGTGATCGGCGGGGCGGCGGCGATCCACCAGTACGTGCGCATCGGCCGGGCAGCGATGATCGGCGGCGTCTCGGGCGTCGAGGCCGACGTCATCCCCTTCGGCACCGTGCTCGGCAACCGCGCCCGCCTGGCCAGCCTCAACATCATCGGCCTACGCCGCCGCGGCTTCACCCGCGAGCAGATCGCCCGCCTGCGCGCCGCGTTCAAGCTGATGTTCCGCGGCGCCGGCGTCTTCGCCCAGCGCGTGGAACAGGTCCGCGCCAGCTATGGCGAGGATGCGCTGGTGGCCGAGGTGCTGGCGTTCATGGCCGGCCCCAGCAAGCGTGGCCTGACCCGTGCCGCCGGCATCGGAGGGGACCACGACGAAGCCTGATCGCACTGCCCCGCCAACGGGGTTGCGGCCCCGGGCGCGGTGTTCAGTGGCATCCAGCGCGATTCCCTTGCTGCGCAGCTTGCGCAAGGCGGTCATGTGCATACATCTGTGCCGGATAGAGCCACCCGGGAGAGTGCCATGACGCTGAGCCGCCGCCGCCTGCTTGCATCCGCTGCCGTGGGAGCCACCGCACTCGCTGCCCCGAACCTTGCCCAGGCCCAGGGCTCGCGCGTGCTGCGCTTCATCCCGCACGCCGATCCGACCTCGCTCGACCCTGTGTGGACCACGGCGGACATCACCCGCAACCACGGCAACATGGTCTACGACCAGCTTTACGGCGTGGATGAGAACTTCAAGCCGCACCCGCAGATGGTCGCCGGCGCCACCACCTCGGCGGACGGCCTGACCTGGGAACTCACCCTGCGCGACGGCCTCATATTCCATGACGGCACGCCGGTCCTGGCCAAGGATTGCGTGGCCACCATCAAGCGCTGGTGGGTCCGCGACTCCTACGGCACCGTGCTCCAGGCGCTGACCGACGAAATCTCGGCCCCGTCCGACAAGATGATCCGCATCCGGCTCAAGAAGCCCTTCGCCCTGCTGCCCGAGGCCCTGGCCCAGCCGGCCTGCGTGATCATGCCGGAACGCGTCGCGATGACCAGCCCGAACACCCAGATCTCCGACCCCGTCGGCAGCGGCCCGTTCCGCTTCAAGCCGGATGAGCGGGTCTCCGGCTCGCGCGTCGTCTACGAGCGGTTCGCCGGCTACGCACCGCGCACCGACGGCCAGACCAGCTTTCTCGCCGGACCCAAGGTGGTGCATTTCGACCGCGTCGAATGGACCTTCCAGCCCGATGCCGCCACCGCATCGGCCGCCATGCAGAAGAACGAGTACGACTGGTACGAAGGCCCGGCGATCGACCTCGTCCCCCTGCTGAAGCGCGACCGCAACCTCTCGCTGAAGATCATAAACCGGATGGGCGGCATCGGCTGCATCCGGTTCAACTCGCTGAACCCACCGTTCAACAACGTTGCCATCCGCCGCCTGGTCCAGGCCTGCGTGAACCAGAAGGACTTCGCCGAGGCGGTCGCCGGTGCGGTGCCGGAGCTTTACAAGACCGGCGTCGGCTTGTTCACCCCCGGCATGCCGATGGCAACCGACGCGGGCGTGGAGGCGGTTGCCGGCCGCACCGATTTCGCCAAGGTGAAACAGGAACTGATCGCGGCCGGTTACAAGGGCGAGAAGGTCGTGCTGCTGGGCCCCTCGACCATCCCCTCGCTGCATGCCCAGTCGCTGATCGCCAACGACCTGCTGATCAAGATGGGCTTCAACGTCGACTACCTGGCCCTGGAATGGGGCACCGTGGTGCAGCGCCGCGCCAGCAAGGAGCCGACGGACAAGGGCGGCTGGAGCATCTTCATCACCAACCTGACCAGCCTGAACAACGTCTTCGTGCCCGCCCAGATCGCCATCCGCTCCGGCCCCGCCGCCTGGTTCGGCTGGCCCGATGCGCCGAAGCTGGAGGAACTGCGCGAGCAGTGGCTCGCAGCACCCAACGAGGCCGAACAGAAGCGCATCGTGCGCGAGATGCAACTCCAATCCTTCCGCGACGTGCCCTATGTGCCGACCGGGCTGTGGATGGGCTACACCTGCTTCAACAACGCGCTGACCGGCATCCAGAACGGCTGGCCGGTGTTCTGGGGCGTCAAGCGGGCCTGATCCGGAGGGGGAGGAGGAAGGGCAGGGCGCTGCCCTGCACCCGCTGGGGCCGGCGGCCCCAGACCCCTTGCCAAAGGCGCTTCATGGTTGAGGGTGCAGGGGTCTCGGACCCCTGCTGGGGT
>CAXNGD010000007.1:0-21223 GCA_964201575.1 Acetobacterales bacterium
TCCAGGCCAGACAGCCAGTTACGGAAAATCGCGTCGTCCATCGATGCGCTCCAAACAGGGCGTTTGACCGGATTCTACAGAGCACATACGATTCGAGAACAGAGCCAGGAAAAATGGTGCGCGTCGCGCTGGGCCGGGGGTTTGGCGGCGTGGTGGGGCGCGGCTGGCCTTGGGATGGGGTTTCGGTGTCGTGGCGGCGGTTTGGGGGGAGTCCGGGCGATGGCGCGCGGGCGGCATTCGGGCGTGCGGGATTGGGCGCGGCGCGGGGAGGTACTGCCGGGTGTGGTGGGTTTGGCGGCGGTTTGGGGAGATGACTGGCACGGCTGGAGGATCGGGAGAGTGCCGGCTTGCCAGAGGGTTATGAGTTGTTCGAGGCGGTTGAAGAGGCGGGTGAGGCAGGCGATGATGAGCGCTTGGATGGCCGCCGGCATCCAGGCGCAGGTCGAGTCCCTGGTCGCGGCGGTGCGCAGCGCTGCGAATTCGCGCGCCAGGGGGGATTGGTGTGATTCCATAGTTAGAACTATATACTAACTTAACCTCCGCCGCAAGCAAAATCTGTATCGGCGGCTGAGTTTTAACATAGAATTTTTAGTGTGTTTCTCGAATTACTCGGCGCCATGGATAAAGTTTTTTTGCTTCTTTTTGTTTACAAAAAGAAGACTCTTCCTCCCCTACCCTTCCGCGCCGCGATCAAAACGCTTGACCGCCGCGAAGGAACCTTTGTAGAACACGCATGGCGTTGCCGGTTTGTTCCAGACGGCGCGTGTTTGCCATCCATATCAGCGAGGTGAGTAGCGCACATGTTGACCCGCAAGCAGCACGAGTTGCTGGTCTTCATTGACCGGCACCTGAAGACGACCGGCTTCTCGCCGAGCTTTGAGGAGATGAAGGACGCGCTTCATCTCAAATCAAAATCGGGGATTCACCGGCTGATTTCGGCGCTGGAGGAGCGCGGGTTCCTGTCGCGCCGGCACAACAGGGCGCGGGCGCTGGAGGTGATGCGTTTGCCGGACGACATGCAGCCCGGGCGACCGGGGGAGACGACCGGGCGGCCGGTGGCGGAGGCGGCGCCGTTCGCGCCGAATGTCATCCGGGGGGATTTCTCGCAGCGCCTGTCGGGGGTGAAGTCGGCGGAGGCGGTGGGCGCGGTGCAGTTGCCGCTGTATGGGCGGATTGCGGCGGGGTTGCCGATCGAGGCGATGCGCGATTCGACCAACCATGTGGAGGTGCCGGTGACGCTGGTGGGCGCGGGAGAGCACTACGCGCTGGAGGTGTCGGGCGATTCGATGATCGATGCCGGGATCCTGGATGGCGATACGGTGATCATCTGCCGGTCGGACACGGCGGAGAGCGGGCAGATCGTGGTGGCGCTGGTGGATGATGGCGAGGTGACGCTGAAGCGGCTCAGGCGGCGTGGGGCGTCGATTGCGCTGGAGCCGGCCAATCCGCGGCATGAGACTCGGATCTTCCCGGCGGACCGGGTTCGGGTGCAGGGGCGGCTGGTGGGGTTGTTGCGGACGTATCAGCAGGGGTGAACCGTGGGGGCGATGGTTCTGGTGGCACCGTCGCTGGCGCGGCTTGAGGCTTATGCGGCGGCGCTGCGGACGGGCTGGTCGCCGAGCAATGTGCGCGATGTCGGCGGCGAGCAGCTGGCGGCGATCGCGCATGATGCGGCGGGGTTTGTCGCGCAGTTCGGGGCGCCGGGCGGGACGGTGACGCTGCGCGATGGGCGGGTGGTGCCACGGCTGCCGGGGCCGGTGCGGTGGATGTGGCAGGAGGGGGCGGCGGACGGCGCGTTCTGCGGGACGATCAGCCTGCACTATGTGCCGGGGACCGAGGCATTGCCGGCGTATGTGCTGGGGCATATCGGCTATGCCGTGGTGCCGTGGAAGCGGCGGCAGGGGCATGCGACGGCGGCGTTGCGGGCAATCCTGCCATTGGCGGTGGCGGCGGGGCTGCGGCATGTGGATCTGACGTGCGACGACGATAACCGGCCGTCGCAGAAGGTGATCGAGCGCAATGGCGGGGTGCTGGTGTCGCGGATGCCGGAGGCGGATCGGGCGGAGCATGACAAGCTGCTCTACCGGATTGCGCTGGTGCCGGGCGGGGCGGCGAGGCCTGGTTACACCAGTCCCCGAAACAAGTGACCGATGAGGCCAGCGAAGACTGGGCTCTGCCCAGACCCGCCAGGGGCCAAGCCCCTGGACCTTAAATTATTGAAAAAAATGGGATTCAATGGCCGTCGGCCCTTGGTGGGTCCCTCGCGGCGCGCTTGCGGCGCGACGGCAAAGCCCTGGCCTTGCCATGTTTCCATGAGTCATCCGAAACCGGGAATGGTATTAGGGCTCGTCGGCCTGGGCTGGTGGCAGCGGCGGGCCGCGCTGCTGGCGGGTGCGGGTTGGCAGGGGGTGACCCACGGCCGGTTGCCGCGGCTGGCGCGGTCGGAAAGGATTTCAGGGCCGGTGGGGGTGAGCCAGGCGGCGTGGGCGCCCTCGCGCCAGACGGAGAAGCGGTCGATGATGCGGGGCTGCGGGCAGTCCAGGCGCAGGGGTTCGGCGCTGATGACCAGGGCGGCGGCGCAGGTTTCGGTATCCGGCGGGCCGCGCAGGAGTTGGGCGGCGGGCAGGTTGTTGCCGGGGCGCAGGATGCAGGCGGTGGCGGTGCAGGACAGCGTGCCGTCGGCGCTGGTTTGGCCAGCTTCGGGCATGGGGCGCCAGTCGCGCAGGCCGAGGCGCTGGAGCCAGGAGTCGCGGATGAAGGTGGAGGCCGAGCCGGTGCGGAGCAGGTGCAGCGTGGTGCCGGTGCGCAGGGCGATCAGGCGCGCATCGGCGGAGACCAGGATGTCCGGCGGGCGGTAAAGCGGGGCGGAGAGCAGGCCGGCGGCGATGGCGAGCAGGCCGAGCAGGCGCAGGCGGGAGCGCCAGAGGGCGAGCCAGGCCAGGCCCAGGCTGTAGGCGGCCAGGCCCCAGGGGGCGATATGCGGCACCGGGATGACGGCTTGCGGCCAGGCGACGACGGTCCGGCCGATGGCGCGCAGGGCGTCGACCCCCCAGCCCATCGGAGCGAGGGCGAGGTGTTCAAGGCCGAAGGGCATCAGCAACAGGGCGGCGACGGCGGCGGGCATCACCAGCACCGAGGTGATCGGCATGGCGAGCATGTTGGCCAGGACGTAGTAGATCTGGACAGCGCCAAAGTGATAGGCGCCGAAGGGGGTGGCGGCGGTGCCGGCCAGGGCGCTGGTCAGCACCAGGGCGGCGAGGAAGGCGGCACCGCGGCGCAGGAGACCGCCATGGCCAGCGACGCGTGCGAGCCAGGGGCGCAGCGCCTCGAAGCCGGCGATCAGGGCGAGGGTGGCGGCGAAGCTCATCTGGAAGCTGACGCGGGCGATTTCGTAGGGTGCGACGAGGAGGATGGCCGCCAGCGCCAACGCCCAGCCGCGCAGCGAGATGGCGCGGCGGCCGATCAGGATGGCCAGGGTGACCAGGCAGGCGTCGGCGAAGCTGCGCAGCATCGGCACCTGGGCGCCGGTGAGCATTGTGTAGAAACCTCCGGCGGCCAGGGCGGCGATGGCCTTGGTGGGGAGATGCAAGGCGGTCCATTCGCTGGCGGCGAGGAGGAGGCGGATGGCGGCGAAGACTAGGCCCATGGCGATGGCCAGATGCAAGCCGGAGATGCTGAGCAGGTGGTAGATGCCGGAATTGCGGAAGGCGTCCTGGTCGGCGGGCGCAATCGCGGTGGCGCCGCCGACCATGAGGCCGGCGGCCAGGGTGCCTGTGGCGCCCGGGAGGGCTGCGTGGATGCGCGCCATGATGGTTTCCTGCAGCGCCTGGAACCTGGCGGTCAGGCCCTGGGGCGGGTTGGTGGCGAGGCGCTCGGCGGGGTTCAGCGCGTATCCGAAGCCGGCGATGCCGGTGTGCCAGGCGTCGAACTGGATGTCCCAGCCGCCCGGTAGGGGCGCGCCGGAGGGGGGGAGGAGCATGGCGCGGATGCGCAGCGTGTCGCCGGTGGCGATGGGTTGGGAGTCGGTGGGGCGCAGGCGGATGCGCAGGGTGCGCGGCAGGGGGGGTGCGTCGTTGAGGCCCTGGGGGGACGAAAGACTTGGGTCGGCCAGGGTGACGCGGCGGCCCTGGGGGAAGGGTTCGACCTTGGCGACAACGCCCGTGACCAGCGTGGCGCGGTGGGCAGCTCGGACTGTGGCGGGACGCGGGCGGTGGCGATCTGGGCGGCGGTGAGGCCGAGTCCGAAGGCAATGACGAGAAAGGCGAGCGGGCGCAGGATCTTGCGGCCACGGGTGAGCAGGAAGAGGGTCAGGCCGGCGGCGATGGCGGCGGGGCCGGTGCGCGGAGAGGGTTCGGTCGGCAGGGCGTAATAGAGTGCCGCGCCGGCGGCTAGGGCGACGGCGAGGAAGGGGGCGAAGCGGCCGCGTTCGGCCTGGGCCAGGATGGCGGCCAGGGCATAGGCGCGCTCGGTGATGGCGGTGAGCCAGGAGGGGCGCGCGGCCGGTTGCATTCGGCTAGGCTACGCGGTTGGATGGAGCGGCGTCACGCGGGTTTCGTTGCCGGTGGTGACTGATTTTCGGGCGGGGAGTGGATGATGGAATGCGCGGCGCTGGAATTCGCGGGGATGCTGGGGCGGTTTGCCGAGGCGGTGCAGGGCAATGACGGGGCGGGGCTGGCGGGGCTGTTTACCGCGGACGGGGTGTATGAGGACGGGTTCTTTGGGCCGCATGCCGGGCGGGCGGAGATTGCTTCGATGTTGCAGCGGTTTCATGATGGCGGGCGGGAGTACTGGTGGGAGTTCGTGGATCCGGTTTGCGTGGGGGATCTGGGGTACGCGCGGTGGCGGTTCAGCTATGGGTCGCGGCGGGCGGGTGCGGAGGGGCAGCCGGTGCTGTTCGAGGGGATTAGCCAGTTTCGGCTGGAGGGCGGGCTGATCGCGTATTATTTCGAGATGTTTGATCGCGGGTTGGCGCTGGCGCAGCAGGGGTATCCGGCGGCCGGGATCGCCAGCGTGGTGGCCAAGGCGGCGGCGCGGCAGAATGCCAAGGTGGAGAACCGGGGGCATCTGGGGCGGTTTGGGAAATTGGGCGAGCGGACGTAGGTAACCCGCATGACCGTACGTGTGCGATTTGCTCCCTCCCCGACCGGCCTGCTGCATATTGGCGGGGCGCGGACGGCGTTGTTCAACCTGTTGTTCGCGCGGCATCACGGGGGGGAGTTTCTGCTGAGGGTGGAGGATACCGATAAGGAGCGGTCGACTGAGGCGGCGACGCGGGTGATCCTGGCGGGGTTGGCGTGGCTGGGGCTGGCGCATGACGGGCAGACGGTGTTCCAGAGCCAGCGAGTGGCGCGGCATGCTGAGGTGGCGCGGGAGATGGTGGCGCGGGGGTCGGCGTATTTTTGCTATTTGTCGGCTGAGGAACTGAAGGCGATCCGTGAGGCTGCGGCGGCTTCGGGCAAGATGGAGAAGTTTCGCTCGCCGTGGCGGGATCGGGATGCCTCTGAGGCACCGGCGGGGGTGGCGCCGTCGATCCGGTTGCGGGCGCCGCGCGAGGGCGAGACGGTGATCGAGGACTTGGTTCAGGGGGTGGTGCGGGTGGGGAATGCTGAGCTGGATGACATGATCATCCTGCGCAGCGACGGGACGCCGACGTATCAGCATGCGGTGGTGGTGGATGACCACGATATGGCGATTTCGCATGTGATCCGGGGGGATGATCACCTGACCAATGCGTTCCGCCAGGCGCAGATCTATGACGCGATGGGGTGGGAGCGGCCGTTTTTTGCGCATATTCCGCTGATCCATGGCGAGGATGGCAAGAAGCTTTCCAAGCGGCATGGGGCAGTGAGCGTGCTGGAGTTCCAGGAGCAGGGGTATCTGCCGGAGGGGCTGTGCAATTATTTTCTCCGGCTGGGGTGGGGGCATGGGGATGTGGAGATTTTGGATCGGGATGAGGCGGTGCGGCTGTTTGATCTCGATGGGGTTGGGCGCGGGGCGGCGCGGATGGATTACGCCAAGTTGCAGCATGTGAACGGGCATTGGCTGCGGCTGCGGGATGATTTGTGGTTGGCGCAGGAGGTGGCGCGGCGGTTGGCGGGACGGGCGCGGGTGGCGCTGGGGACGGTGGCGATCCGGCGTATTCGCGCGCTGATGCCGGCGTTGAAGGAGCGGACGAAGACGCTGGTGGAGTTAGCGGATTCGGCGATGTTCCTGGCGCAGACGCTGCCTTTGCCGATGACGCCGAAGGCTGCGGCGCTGTTGTCGGCGGAGAACCGGTTGATGTTGCGGGAGGTGGCGGTGGGGTTGGCGGCGAGCGATTTCACGCTGTCGGGCGTGGATGCGGCGTTGCGGGCGTTTGCCGAGACGAGCGGGCGCAAGCTGGGGGCGGTGGCGCAGCCGTTGCGGGCGGCGCTGACCGGCAGCGTGGTGAGCCCGGGGATTGATGCGGTGTTGGTGGCGCTGGGGCGCGAGGAGTCGCTGGCGCGGATTGCGGCGGCTTCGACGTGAGCGCGGTGCGGGAGCGGGCGGCGCGGCGGGCGGATACGCTGGCGCGGCTGGCGGGGGATGTGGATGTGTGGGTGGCGACGGCGCGGGGGGATATTCCGCATCTGATCCCATTGTCGTTTTTGTGGGATGGGGCGCGGTTGCTGCTGGCGACGCCGGATGAGTCGGTGACGGCGCGGAATTTGCGAGCGACGGGGCGGGCGCGGCTGACGCTGGGGACGACGCGGGATGTGGTGGTGATCGAGGGGGTGGCGGAGTCGTTGCCGTTGGCGGCGGTGGCGCCAGCGGTTGCGGAGGCGTTTGCGGCGCGGACCGGGTTTGATCCGCGGCGGAGTGCGGCGCGGATGGCGTTCATCTGGATCCGGCCGCGGCGAATCCAGGCCTGGCGGGAGGAAGCGGAGCTGGCTGGGCGGGAGGTGATGCGCGACGAGGTTTGGCTGGCGTAAAATTGGAATACAGCGCGTCAGCGATTGGTGTCGAACCAGATTCGCAGGCGGCGCAGCGGGGCGAGCAGGGCTTGAAGTTCGTCGGCCGGGATGGCGGTGTCGAGGGCCGCCGTGCCGTTGGCAAGGATCGCGATGGCGCGATGGCGGGCCGCGGTGCCGTCGGGCGTGATTGCCACTAGCTTGCCGCGGCCATCTGAGGGGTCCGGGCGCACTGCGACGCGGCTCTTGGCGTTTAGGCGGGTGACGGTGTTGGTCATGGCGCCCTTGGTCACTTGCATGGCGCGGGCCAGGCGGACCAGGGAGGATTCGCCGCCGAGCCGGTGGAGATGGTTCAGCACGACGAACTGCGACAAGTTCAGGTCCGGCGCGAGCATGCGCTCGGCGCGGGTGCCGGAGAGCTGGGCGATGATGCCGATTTCGTTGAGCACCTGGAAGGCGAGCGGGTCCTCGCCGGTTGCGTTCGTGGCACTCACGCGATCAGCGCCGCGAGGCCGCGGCGCAGCGCGGGATTGGCGATGGCGGTGCCAGGCGGCAGGCGGCCGAGACGGGCGAGCATCTGCACGGTGAAGCTTGGCGCCGGGGCGTCGAGCAGGGTGTGGATGGCGTGGTGGTGCGATGCCACTTGCGGATACTCCTGCAGCGCTTGCTGGTTGGGATGCATCACCAGCCCGGCCAGGACGCCGGCCACGTTGATCCGGGCATCGGCGCGGCCGGCGTCGATCTGCAAGGGGCGGGTGTTGCCCTCGGTCACCAGCCAGAGATAGGCCGGGGTGGCCGCGGTGATGCGGTCGAAATCGGCGATCTGGGAGGTGGTGGCCTGGGAGTCCGGCGCGGGGGGGACGCTGCGGTCGAACAACCCGGTCTTGGTGAGTGCGACCAGCATCGGGCTGGTAATGGCAATGCCGTCGCGGTGCTGGTCGATCTCGCGGCTGCCGATGCGCAGGACGTAGAAGGACTCCATGATCGCCGGATCAGTGGTGAGTTCGGTCTTCCAGGCAGCGCGGGTGATGCTGCGGATGGCCTCGGTGCGGGCGGGCGCCTCGGGGCCGCTGGTGCCGAAACACACCGGCAGGCCGGCGCTGGCCGCGGCGAGGCGGGTGAGCTCCTCAGCGTTGGGGGGACGGGCCGGGTCATAGGTGCTGCGGTCGGTGCGGCGGGTGTAGATCGCGGCGAAGAGCGGGTCGGGGGCGAGCGAGGGGGCCGGCAACAGGCGGATATGGGCGAATGGCCGTGCGTCGAGGCGCTCGCCTGGGGTGCCATCCGGGAACAGGCTTATGTCCGCCTTGTGGCCGCGTGCGGCGGCGGCCATTGCGAGCAGTTCGAGGAAGGCGCCGGCGCCCATCAGGATCTGGCGGCCGAACGGGTCGGTGGCGGGCAGCAGGCGCGCGGGATCGAGGCGCAGGGTGATGGCATCGGGGGTGGCGAGGTCGGCGATCCAGGGCTGCATGTTGTGCGGGTTCGGCGCCAGCAGCGCGTGGGCGAGGACGAAGCGACGGATATCGGTGATCCCCGGCACGTCGCGCCAGGCGGCAATGGCGGTGTCCGGGACGCCGAAGACCTGGAACTGGCTGGCGGCACCGGCAGTGGCGGCGAGGATCACGCCACCGGTGGCGAGGCGCAGGATGTTGCGGCGGTTCATGGTTGATTTCCCGATTAAAGTTTAACATTAAACTTTTTTCTGGGCGGGGTCAAGCTTGATGGCATCGACGCGTCACAGGCGGGAAAGGCCATGGCGGGGCGTAACGGTGATAGACTCGCAGAGTCCCCAGTCGGGGCAAAGCAATGGAGGACCCATGACGACGCTTACGGAGCAATTGGCGGCAATGCGGCTGGCCGCATTTGGCGACGCCAGCAAGCCTGGGCGGATTCCGCCCGAGGCGGCGGTGATCATGCACCGGGTGACCGCCGACCAGCGGGCATCGGGCTATGTCGACCGCATGCCGGCGGTGGGCGGGGCGATGCCGGGGTTCAGGCTGGCGGATAGTGACGGCGTGATGGTGGACTCGGCGGCGCTGTTGGCGCGCGGGCCGCTTTTGGTGTCGTTCTTTCGCAGCGCGTGGTGACCATACTGTAGATCAGAGCTGTATGCTTTGAATGCAGTGTTGAGCACGATCCGTGAATTGGGCGCCGAGCTGGTGGTGATATGCCCGCAGGTGCCCGTTATCCTGGCGGAGCTGAAGGGCAAGCAGTCGCTGGATTTCCCGCTGCTGCATGATGCCGGCAACGCCTATGCGGCGAAGCTGGGGATTGCGATGACCCTGCCGGATGATCTGGTGGCGATCTACTCCAAGTTCGGCATCGACCTGCCGACGGTGAACGGCGACGGGGCCTGGAAGCTGCCGGTGCCGTCGCGCTGGGTGGTGGATGCGTTCGGCGAGTTGCGCCACGTGTTTGCCGATCCCGACTACACCAGCCGGCCGGAGCCGGAAGAGACCTTGGCGCAATTGCGCGCCATCGTCTGATCCCGGCTTGTGCGTCCCCTCGGTTGTGTCGATCATCGGCACAAACGAGGGGAACGCACATGTCCGACAAACCAGTCCTATTGATCGACAACCCGGCGCCGGGGATCCGGCGGCTGACGATGAACCGAGCGGAGAAGCGCAATGCGCTGAACAATCCGCTGCGCGCGGCGATCCTGGAGGCGTTGATCGACGCCGACCGCGATCCCGAGGTGAAGGTTTCGATCCTGCGCGGGGCCGGGCCTTCGTTCTGTTCGGGCTATGACCTGTCGGCCAACAACGCGGTGGACCAGCCCTATTATACTGCCGGAGGCACCGGGGCCTGGGCGCGGCATGTGGTGGAGGGCTGGATGAAGATCTGGGACCTCGCCAAGCCGGTGATTGCGCAGGTGCATGGGCATTGCCTGGCGGGCGGGAGCGAGTTGGCGACGTGCTGCGACCTGGTCTACGTGGCCGAGGATGCGAATATCGGCTACCCGCCGGTGCGGCTGATGTCGCCGCCGGACAACCAGTTCCATCCCTGGCTGATGGGCATGCGCAATGCGATGGAGATGATGCTGACCGGGGACGGGATCAACGGCATCGAGGCGGCGCAGAAAGGCTTTGCCAACCGGGCGTTTCCGGCGGCCGCGCTGGAAGAGGAAGTGCTGAAGATCGCGGCGCGGGTGGCGCTGATCCCGACTGAGTTGAACCAGATCAACAAGCGCACCGTGCATCGGGCGATGGAGGCGCAGGGGCTGCGGGCGGCAATCCGGGCGGGCACGGAGTTGCAGGCGCTGGCGTTCACCACGCAGGCGAGCCTGGAGTATCGGGCGCAGTTCAAGCGGGATGGCAAGTCTGTGAGCGCGGTGTTGAGCCAGCGGGACAAGGCGTTTGGGGATTATCGGGAGAAGAAGGAGTAGGAAGACTTTTTTTGTGAACAAAAAGAAGCAAAAAAACTTCATCCATTGGCGCGGTGCTTACCGGGAAGGATCGGTGCAGTGGATAAAAGTCTTTTTGCTTCTTTTTCTACAGAAAAAGAAGATTCTTACCTCGCGCGGGCAATCGCGGCCATGATCATCGCCCGCGCCTCGGCGGCATCGCCCCAGCCGATGACCTTGACCCATTTGCCGGACTCCAGGTCCTTGTAGTGCTCGAAGAAGTGCTGGATCTGTTCCAGGGTGATCAGCGGCAGGTGGTCGTAATTGGTGACGTTGAGGTACCGTTTGGTGAGTTTGGGCGAGGGGACGACGATGATTTTTTCGTCGCCGCCGGCGTCGTCGTTCATTTTCAGGACGCCGACGGGGCGGACGTTGATCTCGGCACCAGGGATGATCGGGCGGGTGTTGGCGACCAGCACGTCGATCGGGTCGCCGTCTTCGGACAGGGTGTGGGGGACGAAGCCGTAATTGCCCGGATAGCGCATGGGGGTGTGCAGGAAGCGGTCAACGAAGAGGGTGCCGGCTTCCTTGTTCATCTCGTATTTGATCGGCTCGCCGCCGATCGGAACCTCGATGATGACGTTGACGTCGTCCGGCGGGTTGATGCCGATGGGGATGGCGTCGATGCGCATGGCGGCTCTCCGGTGGGTGCGGGGGCATAGCAAGCGTCATGCTGCGGTGCAACATGAGAATTGCCGCATGGCGCGGGGCCGGCGGCGCGGCTAACGTGCCGCCCCGAACCGATTCGGGATTTGCCGCGTGATCACTGCTCCGCGCCATTTGTTGCAGATCGAGGGGATGCATCCGCCCCAGATCGAGACGATGCTCGACCTCGCCGAGAGCTATGTGCTGCTCAACCGCTCGGGCAAGGCGCAGCGCGACCTGCTGCGCGGGCGGACGTTGATCAATTTGTTTTTCGAGGACTCGACGCGGACGCGGACGAGTTTTGAGCTGGCGGGCAAGCGGCTGGGGGCGGATGTGATCAACATGTCGGTCTCGACCTCGAGCGTGAACAAGGGCGAGACGCTGCTGGATACCGCCGCGACGCTGAATGCGATGAACTGCGATTTGCTGGTGGTGCGGCATGGGCAGTCCGGCGCGCCAAATTTGCTGGCGCAGAAGGTTGACGCCGCCGTGATCAATGCGGGGGATGGCACGCATGAGCATCCGACGCAGGCGCTGTTGGACGCGCTGACGATCCGGCGGCGCAAGGGGCGGCTGGAAGGGCTGGTGATCGCGATCTGCGGCGACGTGCTGCATAGCCGGGTGGCGCGGTCGAACATCCACCTGCTGACCGCGATGGGCAGTCGGGTGCGGGTGATCGGGCCGCCAACGCTGATCCCGAACCAGGCGGATCGGCTGGGGGTTGAGGTGTTCCACGACATGTAGACGGGGCTTCAAGGCGCTGATGTCGTGATGATGTTGCGCGTGCAGCGCGAGCGGATGAGCGGCAGCGCAAGCCTGGTGCCGAGTCCACGGGAATATTTCAGATTCTGGGGGTTGGACCGCGAAAAGCTGGGCTGGGCGAAGGACGATGCCATTGTGATGCATCCCGGGCCGATGAACCGCGGCGTGGAGATCGACAGTGCGGTGGCGGATGACCCGGTGCGCAGCGTGATCAAGGAACAGGTGGAGATGGGGGTGGCGGTGCGGATGGCGGTGCTGGACATTCTGGCCCGGGGTAACCGCCGCAATGACTGACACTCTGATTGTCAACGCGCGGCTGATCGATCCGGCGAGTGGGCTGGACGCGATGGGCGGGCTGCTGGTGCGCGACGGGCGGATTTTCGACGTCGGCCCGGCGCTGGGGCGACCAGACGGCGTGGAGATGGTGGATGCCGGGGGTGCGGTGCTGTGCCCGGGGCTGGTGGATATGCGGGCGGAGCTGGGCGAGCCCGGCGGAGAATTCCGGGAAACCATCGCGAGCGCGGCGCAGGCGGCGGCGGCCGGGGGGATCACCACGCTGGCCGCCCTGCCGAATGCCGAGCTGGCGATTGACGACCCGTCGCTGGTGCGGCTGCTGCGGGCGCGCGGGGAGGAGACCGGGAGCCTGTCGATCCTGCCTTATGCCGCGGTGACCAAGGGATGCCGGGGCGAGGAGATGGCCGAGCTCGGCCTGTTGCGCGAAGCCGGGGCGGTGGCGTTCACCGATGGGGCGCGCGCGATTGGCTCGGCGCGGATGATGCGGCTGGCGCTGGCCTATGCCGCGCAGTGGGGGGTGCGGGTGGTGCAGCATCCCGAGGAGCCCAGCCTGGCGGGGTCCGGGGTGGCGACGCAAGGTGAGCTGGCGACGCGGCTGGGGCTGCCGGCGATCCCGGTGGCGGCGGAGGCGATGATGGTGTGGCGCGACATAAGGCTGGCGCGGATGACCGGGGGGGCGGTGCATTTCGCCCATGTCTCGACGGCGGAGGCGCTCGATCTGATCCGGGCGGCCAAGGCGGATGGGCTGAAGGTCACCTGCGACACCGCGCCGCCCTATTTCGATCTGAACGAGACCGCGATCGGCGATTTCAGGACGTATGCCAAGCTGTCGCCGCCATTGCGGGCGGAGGCGGACCGGGTGGCGGTGGCCGCCGCGCTGGCCGACGGGACGATCGATGCCGTGGCGTCCGACCATCAGCCGCGCGATGCCGATGACAAGCGGCTGCCGTTTGCCCAGGCGGCCGCGGGCGGCACCGGGCTGGCGACGCTGCTGGCAGTCACGCTGGTGCAGGTGCATGGCGGGTTGCTGCCGTTGATGCGGGCGCTGGACTTGCTGACCGTGGCCCCTGCCCGCTTGCTGGGCTGTGCGGCCGGCACGCTGGCCAAGGGGGCCGCGGCCGATCTGTGCCTGTTTGACCTGGAACGCGGCTGGCAGGTGGAGGCGGGCGCGCTGCCGGGCAAGGCGCAGAACACGCCGTTTGACGGGCGGGCGCTGGAGGGCCGGGTGATCGGCACCTGGCATGGCGGACGGCGGGTGTTCGGATGAGCAATTTCATGCCGTTCCTGTTCGCAATGCTGGCGGCCTATCTGCTGGGCTCGATCCCGTTTGGGCTGGTACTCTCTCGGCTCGGGGGGGCTGGGGACATCCGCCAGATCGGCTCTGGCAGTATTGGCGCCACCAATGTGTTGCGCACCGGGCGGAAGGGCCTGGCGTTGGCGACCCTGCTGCTGGACGCCGGCAAGGGGGCGGCGGCGGTGGTGCTCGGCGGGATGCTGGCGGGGAATGACGCCAGCTATATCGCCGGGGTGCTGGCCGTGGTGGGGCACATGTTCCCGGTCTGGCTGGGGTTTCGCGGCGGCAAGGGGGTGGCGACCGGGGCGGGCGTGCTGATTGCGGTGAACCCGCTGCTGGCGCTGAGTTGTGGGGTGGTGTGGATCGCCATGGCGTATTTCGTGCGGATTTCGTCGGCCAGCTCTTTGGCGGCCTCGGCTCTGGCGCCGGTGATTGCGGCGATCCTGCAGGTGCCGTTCATGCTGCTGGTGTGCACCACGGTGGTGGGTGGACTGATCTGGCAGCGCCACCGCGAGAATATTGCCCGGCTGGTGGCGGGGACCGAGCCGAAGATCGGGCAGAAGTGATGGCCGGACGCTGGGGGTTTGCCGGTTGAACGCGGATATCGACCGGCTGCGGCTGGCGCGGACCGATGCTGTCGGGCCGGTGGCGTATCGGCGGCTGATGGCGCGGTTCGGCACGGCGGATGCGGCGCTGGAGGCGCTGCCGGGATTGGCGCGCGCTGGGGGGCGTGTCGACGCGCCACGCACGCCGCCGGCCGGTGAAGCCCGGCGGGAGTTCGAGGCGGTGGCGGCACTGGGGGGAATGCTGGTCTTCCTCGGCGACGACCTCTACCCGCCTTTGCTGGCTTGGCTGGACGATGCGCCGGCGGTGATGGCGGTGCTGGGCGACGCGTCGCTGTTATCGGCGCGGGCGGTGGCGGTGGTGGGCAGCCGCAATGCCTCGGCGAACGGTCAGCGCCTGGCCGAGGGCCTGGCAGCGGACCTGGCGGCGGCCGGGCTGGTGGTGGTATCCGGCCTGGCGCGCGGGATTGACGCGGCGGCGGACAAGGGCGCGCTGCGGACCGGAACCACGGTGGCCTGCGTGGCTGGCGGGCCGGATGTGGTTTATCCGCGGGAGCACCGGGCGTTGCAGGCACAGATCGCCGAGGGCGGTGCGGTGGTGGCCGAGCACGCGCCGGGGGTGCAGCCGCAGGCGCGGCATTTCCCGCGGCGCAACCGCCTGATTGCCGGGCTTAGCCTGGGCGTGCTGGTGGTTGAGGCGGCACCGCGCTCGGGCAGCCTGATCACCGCGCGGCTGGGGGCGGAGGCCGGGCGCGAGGTGCTCGCCGTGCCGGGCTCACCGCTGGACCCGCGCTCGCGCGGCGCCAACGGGCTGATCCGCGATGGCGCGCATCTGGTGGAGACGGCGCAGGATGTGCTGGAGGCGCTGCCCGCCGATGGCAGCCGGCTGCGGTTCTCCGAGCGGCAGAAACCGAGCGATGCACCACCCGGACCGGCACGCGCGATGGCCGGCTTCGAGCATGCCGCGGTGCTGGATGCGGTGCTGGCATTGCTGGGGGCCGCGCCAACGCATGTTGACGATCTGATCCGGCGCTGCCAGTTCTCCGGTCCCGCGGTGCTCTCGGTCCTGCTGGACCTGGAGCTGGCGGGACGGATCGAGACGTTGCCCGGCAACCGTGTGGCGTTGCTGGGTGGCTGACGGGATTCCCCGTTTGTAGCCAATAGTTAGAGAGCCTTGCGCTCGCGGAATCGGACCCTGAATGTCGGACGTCGTCGTCGTCGAATCGCCCGCCAAGGCCAAGACCATCAACAAATACCTGGGCAGCGGGTTCACCGTGCTGGCCAGCTTCGGCCATGTGCGCGACCTGCCGCCGAAGGATGGCAGTGTCCGGCCGGACGAGGATTTCGCCATGGATTGGGCCGCCGATGAGCGCGGCGCCCGTCAAATCTCCGCGATTGCCAAGGCACTGAAGGGCGCCAAGACGCTCTATCTCGCCACCGACCCCGACCGCGAGGGCGAGGCGATAAGCTGGCATGTCCGCGCCATGCTGGAGGAGAAGAACCTGCTGAAGGGCATGCGCGTCGAGCGCGTAACCTTCAACGAAATCACCCGCAACGCCGTGCTGCATGCCATGGCGCATCCGCGCGAGCTCGATCAGCCGCTGATCGAGGCCTATATGGCGCGTCGGGCGCTGGACTACCTCGTCGGCTTCACGCTCTCCCCGGTCCTGTGGCGCAAGCTGCCCGGCAGCCGCAGCGCCGGGCGCGTCCAGTCCGTTGCCCTGCGCCTGATCTGCGAGCGCGAGGCCGAGATCGAGGCGTTCCGGGCGCGCGAATACTGGACGGTGGAAGCCGGGCTGGTGACACCCAGCGGCGCGCCGTTCAGTGCCCGGCTGACCCATCTCGACGGCAAAAAGCTCGACCAGTTCGACCTCAACACCGAGGCGCTGGCCAGCCGCGCCCGCGCCCAGGTCGAGGCCGGCAGCTTTGCCGTGTCCACCGTCGAGCGCCGCCGCGTCCGGCGCAATCCGCCGGCCCCCTTCACCACCTCGACCCTGCAACAGGACGCCTCCGGCCGCCTCGGCATGGGCGCGCAGCAGACCATGCGCACCGCCCAGGGCCTGTATGAAGGCGTGGACATCAACGGCGACACCACCGGCCTGATCACCTACATGCGCACCGATGGCGTGCAGATGGCGCGCGAGGCGATCGATGCGATCCGCAGCCATGTGCGCGACGGCTTCGGCGCCAACTACCTGCCGGCCGCCGCCCGCGAATACACCTCCAAGGCCAAGAACGCCCAGGAGGCGCACGAGGCAATCCGCCCCACCGACGTGTCGCGCACCCCCGACAGCGTCGCCCGCTACCTCAGCCACGACCAGCAGCGCCTCTATGAGCTGATCTGGAAGCGTGCCGTCGCCTCGCAGATGCAATCCGCCGAGTTCGACCAGGTCGCCGTCGAGATCGACGACACCGCGCACCCCAACGGCCCCCGCCTGCGCGCCAACGGCTCGATCCTCGCCTTCGACGGCTACCTCAAGCTGTACCGCGAGGAAGTCACCGAGGACGCGTCCGGCAAGGACGACGATAACCGCATGCTGCCGCCAATGGGCGAACGCGACCCGCTGAAACGCGGCGAAGTGGTCGCCGAACAGCATTTCACCCAGCCGCCGCCGCGCTTTTCCGAGGCCTCGCTGGTCAAGAAGATGGAGGAACTCGGCATTGGCCGCCCCTCCACCTACGCCTCGATCCTCTCCGTCCTGCAGGACCGGCAATACGTCAAGCTCGACAAGCGCCGGTTCGTCCCCGAGGACCGCGGCCGCCTGGTCACCGCCTTCCTGACCAGCTTCTTCGAGCGCTATGTCGATCCCGGCTTCACCGCCGGGCTGGAGGAGCAGCTGGACGATATCTCCGGCGGCCGGGCGGATTGGCGCAGCGTGATGCACGCCTTCTGGGCGCATTTCTCCAAGGCGATCGAACAGACGCGCGACCTCAAGATCACCGACGTGATCAACGCGCTGGACGAAGAACTCGGCGCGCATTTCTTCCCTGCCCGCCCCGATGGCACCGATCCGCGCGACTGCCCCTCCTGCAAGGCCGGCCGCCTGGGCCTCAAGCTTGGCCGCCATGGCAGTTTCATCGGCTGTTCCAACTATCCGGGCTGCCAATACACGCGCCGCCTGGCGGTCGAGGGCGGCGACGAGGCCGGCGACACGCTGAAGGAGGGCATGCGCGTCCTCGGCCACCACCCGGAGACGGGCGAGGAGATCAGCGTCCGCCGCGGGCCATACGGCGTTTATGTCCAACAGGGCGAGCAGATCCCGGACAGCAAGACCAAGCCACGCAGAACCTCCCTGCCGCGCGGGGTGGATGGCGATACCGCCACGCTGGAACAGGGGATCGCCCTGCTGTCCCTGCCCCGGCTGGTGGGCCTGCATCCCGAAGCCCAGGAACCGATCGAGGCCGGGATCGGGCGGTTCGGGCCGTTCGTGAAGATGGGCGGGGTGTTCGCCTCGCTGGACAAGGATGACGATGTCCTGGTGGTGGGACTGAACCGGGCTGTCGACCTGCTGGCGAAGAAGCTCGCCAGCGTTCGCACTCTTGGCGGGCATCCCAAGGACAAAGAGCCGGTGCTGGTGCGCAAGGGCCGGTTCGGGCCTTACGCGCAGCATGGCAACACCGTGGCCAACCTGCCGCGCGACATGACGATGGACGACATGACGCTGGAAGGCGCCGTCGCCCTGCTGGCTGAGAAGGGCAAGACGCTCAAGGCCAAGGCCGGGGCGAAGAAGACGGCGAAGGGGCGAGCGCCGAAGGCCGCTCCGGCCGAGGGTGCGATGGCAGCCAAGGCGCCGGCAGTCAAGAAAGTCGCCGCCAAGAAACCGGCCGCGAAAAAGAAGAAACCAGCAGCGAAGAAGAAACCGGCGGCCGCCAAGGCCGCTGGCTAAAGTGGCGCGCCCGGCCCGGTCCGGCGCGCCGCGCCGGCGCCGCACCACCTCGGAAGGCACGGCACCCGACGGTGGCGGCACCGCCGGTCTGCCAAGCCGCGAAGCAGTGCGCGCCTTCATCAGCGCGGCCACCGGGCGCGTCGGCAAGCGCGAGATATCGCTGCATTTCGGCCTGGGCCCAGAGCATCGCAAAGCGCTGCGCCAATTGCTGAAGGACCTGTCCGGCGGCGGCGAAGTGGCGCCCGCGGGGCATCGCCGGTTCACCTCCGCCACCCCTGCCCACACCGGCGTCCTGCCCCCGGTGATGGTGATCCAGGTCACCGGCACCGACCCCGATGGCGACGCCGTGGCCAGGCCGTTGGAGTGGCGCGGCGACGGCCCGCCGCCGATGATCCTGATGGCCCCGGAACCGCGCGGCCGCCCAGCCCTGGCACCAGGCGAACGCGTGCTGGCCCGCCTCAAGCCGATCGCCCGCGGGCGCTACGAGGGCCGCACGCTCAAGCGCCTGTCCGATGCCCCCGGCCGCATCCTGGGCGTGTTCCGCGCCGGCACCGGCGGTGCGGAATCGCGCATCATCCCCACCGACCGCCGCGCCAAGGCCGAATGGACGGTGCCGATCGGCGAGGCCGGCGGTGCCGAGGATGGCGAGATCGTGCTCGCCGCGCCGCTGCCGCGCGATCACAACCGCGCCTATGGCCTCAAATCCGCCAAGGTGATCGAGCGCCTGGGCAGCATGGGCGATGCCCGCTCGGTCAGCCTGGTGGTCATCCACACCCACGACATCCCCACCGAATTCTCCGCCGAAGCCCTGGCCGAAGCCGCCGATGCCACCGGCGTCGGCCCGCAAGGCCGCGACGACCTTCGCGACCTGCCCCTGGTCACCATCGACGGCGAGGACGCCCGCGACTTCGACGACGCCGTCTTCGCCGAACCGGAGCAGGACGGCTTCCGCCTCATCGTCGCCATCGCCGATGTCGCCCATTACGTCCAACCCGGCACGCCGCTGGACCGCAACGCCCGCACCCGCGGCAATTCCTGCTACTTCCCCGACCGCGTGGTGCCGATGCTGCCCGAGGCGCTGTCCAATGGCTGGTGCAGCCTGCGCCCGAACGAGGATCGCGGCTGCCTCTATGTCGAGATGCGCGTCGACGCCACCGGCTGCAAACTGTCCCACCGCTTCGGCCGCGGCCTGATGCGCAGCGCCGCCCGCCTGACCTACGAGCAGGTCCAGGCCGCACACGACGCCGATGACCCACTCGGCCTGCCGATCCCGCCGCTCTACGCCGCCTACCGCGCCCTGCTCGGCGCCCGCCTGGCACGCGGCACGCTCGACCTCGACCTGCCGGAGCGCAAGGTGATCCTCGGCGAGGACGGAGCGGTAGCCTCCGTCGCCCCGCGCCCGCGCCTGGACAGCCACCGGCTGATCGAGGAGTTCATGGTGCTGGCCAATGTCTGCGCCGCCGATGAGCTGGAGCGCCTGCACCGCCCTTGCGTCTATCGCATCCACGCCCCGCCCACCGACGAGAAGCTGGCCAATCTGCGCAGCTTCCTGCGCGGCTTCGACATCTCGCTGCCCCCGGGAGACCAGGTCCATCCGCGCGACCTGCTGGCGGTGCTGAAAAAGGTCGAAGGCACCGAGCACGCCCCCCTGGTCAACGAGGTGATGCTGCGCAGCCAGTCCCAGGCCGCCTACGACATCGAGAATATCGGCCATTTCGGCCTCGCCCTCGCCCGCTACGCCCATTTCACCAGCCCGATCCGCCGCTACGCTGACCTCCTGGTGCACCGCGCGCTGATCACCGGCCTGCGACTCGGCGCCGGCGGCCTGTCCGAAACCGAGATTCCGGCGCTGGCGGATACCTGCACCGACATCTCCGCCACCGAACGGCGCGCCGCCCTGGCCGAACGGGACGCCGTGGACCGCTATCTCGCCGCTTTCATGGCCGATAAGGTGGGTTCGCTGTTCGCAGCACGCATTTCCGGCGTGACCCGGTTCGGGATTTTCGTCACAATGGCGGATAACGGTGCCAGCGGTCTGGTGCCGATTTCCTCCCTGCCGGACGATTACTGGATGCATGACGAAGCGGCACAGACGCTGACCGGACAGCGCAACGGGCTGGTCTTCCGCCTGGCGGAGGCGGTCGAGGTCCGGCTGTCCGAAGCCAGCCCGATCACTGGCGGGCTGATCTTCCAGATCATGCAGGGCGCGGGACCCGGACGCCCCAAAGCTGGCGGGCCCGCCGGTGGCCATCCCGCCGGGCGCTTTGTGCGCGCCAGCCAGAACCAGGGGCACCGGCGGCACAAGTGAACCAGGTGTTGGTGAACCGGATCTTGGGAAACCGGGCCTGGTTGCTGGTGCTGCTCCTTGGCCTCGCGGTGCCATGCGACCGCGGTGTCCGCGCCGAGCCCTTCTCCCCCGGCCCGACGCTGAGCCAGAAGCTGGTCGCCGATGTCAGCGCCACCGCCTTCGACTTCATGGCCCCGCGCACGCTTGAGCCGATCCCGATCCCGCAAATGGCGCTCTGGGGCCTGCGCGGCCTGACCACGCTGGATGCCCGCCTGACCCCGGACCTGCAGACCGAGCGCGGCGTGCGCACCCTGCGCCTGATCGGGCCCAGCCGGGTGCTGCTGAGCCGCCCTGCCCCGCCGCCCGACAACGCCGCCGCCTGGGGCGAGGCGGTCGGCCAGATGGTGCGCGCCGCCTGGGACGGCTCGGACGCGGTGCGAAGGGCCGGCACCCAGGGCATCCTGCGCGCCTTCTTTGACGAGCTGTTCAACCATCTCGACCCCTATTCGCGCTACACCTCGCCCGCCGAGGCGCTGGCCGACCGCGCCCGCCGCATCGGCCGGGCCGGCATCGGGCTGAAGCCGGTGCTGCGCGGCGGACAGGTGCTGGTGGACAGCGTCCAGACCGGCAGCCCCGCCGCCCAGGCCGGCATCCGCGCCGGCGAGCGCATCATCGCCATCGACGGCGAGCCGGTCCAGGGGGCCGACCTGCAATCCGTCGGCGCCCTGCTCGCCGGCCCCGAAGGCAGCATGGTCACAATCGGACTGCGCGGCCGCCAGGGCATCCGCGTGATCACCGTCAAGCGCGAGGCGCTGCCGCCGGAAACCGTCACCAGCACCCGCCGCGACGACATGCTGGTGGTGCGCATCACCAGCTTCGCCAACAACACCGCCGCAAGGCTGGGCCAGGAGCTGATCGCCGGCCAGGTCGCCAGCCCGCCGCCGGCCGGCGTGGTGCTGGACCTGCGCGGCAATCGCGGCGGCGTCCTGCGCCAGGCGGTGGCCGCCGCCGCCATGCTGCTGCCCACCGGCATCATGGCCTCGACTGCCGGGCGCGATCCGGCGGCCGCCATCGAATACCGCAGCGATGGCGGGCGCGACCTCGCGCCAGGACTGCCGGTGGTGGTCATCGTCGACGGCCGCAGCGCCAGCGCAGCCGAAGT
>CAXNGD010000008.1:0-20999 GCA_964201575.1 Acetobacterales bacterium
ATGTGCACACCGCGCTGTTCACCAACCAGCCCGCCGAGGACCTCGCCGACATCATCCTCAACGGCGCGCCGGGCGGCCTCACCCACGCCTATCTCTGCTCCTCCGGCTCCGAAGGCGCCGAAGCCGCCATCAAGATGGCCCGCCAATACTTCCTCGAAATCGGCCAGCCCCAGCGCACCCAATATATCGCCCGCCGCGGCAGCTACCACGGTAACACCCTCGGCGCCCTCTCCGCCGGCGGCAACATGATGCGCCGCGCCCCCTACGCCCCCCTCCTGTCGCAGAACTTCCACCACGTCAGCCCCGCCTTCGCCTACCGCTTCCAGGCCGACTCCGAGACCGAAGCCCAATACGTCCAGCGCCTAGCCGATGAGCTCGAAGCCGAATTCCAGCGACTCGGCCCGCAAAACGTCATCGCCGTCATGGCCGAGCCCGTCGTCGGCGCCACCACCGGCTGCGTCGCCGCCCCCCCGGGCTACTTCAAGAAGGTCCGCGAGATCTGCGACCGCCACGGCGCCCTGCTCATCCTGGACGAAGTCATGTGCGGCATGGGCCGCACCGGCACCATGCACGCCTGGGAACAGGAAGGCATCACCCCGGACATCCAGATCATCGCCAAAGGCCTCGGCGGCGGCTACCAGCCGATCGGCGGCATCCTCATCGGTGGCCGCGTCGTCGACGCCATGCGCGCCGGCTCCGGCGCCTTCATGCACGGCCACACCTACCAGGCCCACCCCGTCGCCTGCGCCGCCGCGCTGGCCGTCCAAAAGGTCATCCGCGAAGACAACCTCGTCGAAAACGTCCGCACCCAAGGCGAGCGGTTGTCGATGATGTTGACCGAGCGGTTGGGCAATCACCGTCATGTCGGCGATATCCGCGGGCGCGGGTTGTTCTGGGCGATCGAGCTGGTGCAGGACCGGGCGACCAAGGCGGTGTTCGATCCCGCGGTGAAGATGAACGACCGGATCAAGCGCGAAGCGTTCGAGCGCGGGCTGGCGATCTATCCGATGTCGGGCACGATCGACGGCAAGAATGGCGACCATGTGATCGTGGCCCCGCCCTATATCGCCCAGGCCAGTGACATCGATGCCATCGTCTCGCGGCTGGGCGATGCGGTGGATGCGGCGGTCGCGTCGGTCTAAATTGGCGTTGCGGTTGCCCCGCCGGTCATGAGAGGCTTGCGGTCAGAACAAACGACAGGGAGCTTCAAATGAAGCGCAGAACTCTTCTTCGCGCCGGCGTGGCCGGCGCGGCTGCCGCAGCGCTGCCGCGAGTCGCGATCGCGCAACCCGCCAACACCCAGGTGCTGCGCTTCGTGCCGCAGGCCAACCTGACCTTGCTGGACCCGATCATCACCACCGCGGCGGTCACGGCCAACCATGGCTGGATGATCTACGACACGCTGTATGGCGTGACCTCCACACTGGTGGCCAAGCCGCAGATGGCCGAGGGGCATACCGTCTCCGATGACGGCCGTACCTACCTGATCAAGCTGCGCGACGGGCTGAAGTTCCATGACGGCGAGCCGGTGCGGGCCCAGGATTGCGCGGCCAGCCTGGCGCGCTGGGCCCAGCGCGACCCGTTTGGCCAGACCCTGTTGCCGTTCGTCGATGCCTTCGGGGTGCAGGACGACCGCACCATCAAGATCACGCTGAAGCGGCCCTTCCCGCTGCTGATCCAGGCGATTGGCCAGCAGAATTCCTTCATTATGCCCGAGCGCGTGGCCAAGACCGATGCGTTCAAGCCGATCAGCGAGAATATCGGCTCCGGCCCGTTCCGCTTCATCCAGAACGAGTTCGTCGCCGGCAGCAGTGCGGCCTACGCCCGCAACGACGCCTATGTGCCGCGACAGGAAGCGCCGGATTGGTTCACCGGCGCCAAGATCGTGAACTTCCCCCGGGTCGAGTGGAAGATCATCCCGGACTCCTCCACCGCGGCGGCAGCGCTGCAATCCGGCGAGGTGGACTGGTACGAACAGGTCCAGTCCGATCTCGTGCCCCTTTTGCGGCGCAATGCCAACATCCAGTTCGGCCCGTCCAACCCCCAGGGCTATATCGGCGGCATGCGCTTCAACCACCTGCACGCGCCGTTCAACGACGTCCGCCTGCGCCGGGCGATCCAGGTTGCGGTGAACCAGGAAGACTACATGCAGTCGATCATGGGCACCGACAAATCGCTCTACAGCATCTGCCGCTCGCAGTTCCCGTGCGGCACCGCCTATGGCACCCCGGTCGACATGGCCAACGTCCAGAGTGGCAACATCGAACTAGCCCGCAAGATGGTCCAGGAGGCCGGCTATAGCGGCGCCAAGGCGGTGATCATCAACCCGACCGACTTCCACACCATCGGGCCGCTGGGCAACATCACCTTCGACCTGTTGAAGAAGATCGGCATCAACGCCGAACTCGCTTCCACCGACTGGGGCACCGTGGTCCAGCGTCGCGGCAGCAAGGAGCCGGTCGACAAGGGCGGCTGGTCGATCTTCCACACCTGGTTCACCGGCGGCTTCATCCTCAACCCGATCATCACGCCGCCGTATCGCGGGCTCGGCGACAAGGGCTGGTTCGGCGGGTACGCGAACGAGAAGGTCGAGCAGCTCACCACGGAATGGCTGGATGCCAAGGACGAGGACGGCCGCAAGAAGATCGCCGCGGCGATCCAGGTGGAGAACTATACCCAGGTGCCGACGATCAACCTGGGCCAGTTCCAGATCCCGACCGCTTGGCGCAAGTCGCTCACCGGCAAGCTGGAAGCGACCGGACCGCTGTTCTGGAACATCAAGCGGGCCTAACCGGCAACGGTCGATCCCGGCACACACTGATACCAACCGGCGCTTTGACCGACTCTTCCGGCCAAAGCGTCGGTTGGTATCGCGCGCGGGGCTGGCCGGTGGCCGCGCGCAAAGCAAAGACTCAGACCGGCCCGCGTTGACCCATTCTTCATGGGTCAACATCAAGGCGGGTTGGCATGAGATCGGCCGAAGGCCGCAGCGGGCAGGCCGTTATACTCGCCCGCGATCAGCGTCCCATGTCGCGCAGGAAGTCGAGTTGCCAGCGCATCTCGTCGATGGCCAGCGGAAACCCGCCCCCCGCGGTCGGCCGCAGGATCATCGACGGGTTCAGCCGCGCCAGCGGCGTTTGCAGCGGACCGGCAACCTGCATCGTGAACCCGGCCTTCCAGACCAGGCTGATCAACCCCTTGGCGCTGCGCAGCGTTGCCGCGCGGTCAACCACCGACGCCGGCAGACCAGCCGCCAGCGCCAGGATCGCCGTTGCCATGCGCGGTTCCCCGCGTTGGATCGCCGCCAGCAAGGCCGCCTCATCCAGCCGGTGTTCAACCTGCAGCTGATTCGCTTCCGTCATCGCCTGATCGATATCCGGATCGCGCCTGGCATTGGCCGCCGGCGGGTTCAGCCGCACCTCCAGCCGCTGTCGCAATTCGCGCGTCGTGGCCAGCGACAGGTCCGCCCGTCCGGCCAGAACATCCAGCAACTGGGTCGCGACATAGTCTGACAGCGCGCGCGCCGCCCGATCGGACAGCTTCGGCTGGTTCACCAACGGCCGATGCCACGCCTTGTTCTTCTCACCAGCAATCGCCGGCATGTCCAGCGTCGACTCGCGGATCGCCGCCGTGTTGTTGGACAGCAGCGCGGTGATGGCGCGCACATTGCTGGTCGCCGCGACGGCATCGGATACCTCCTCCGCCAGGCACGGACGTGCAGCAACCGAGACCGCAATGTCCCCAGACGGCGCCCCCGCAAGCAACGCCAGCAGGTCCTCCGACCCCAGCAGCGGCGACAATCTGACCACGGGGTCGAACACCGTCGTCGCCGTATCGCACGCCAGTTGCACGATGATGCTGCGCGGCGCTTGCGGCATGCCCTTGAGAACGTCGGCGATCGCTTCGCGAACCCGAACCGCCTCGTCGCTGACCAATCGGTTCAGCGCCCCGAGAACCCGCTCGCGCAGCGTGTCGCGGTCCGCTTCGGCAAGGTCAGGCACCAGATTCGCCAGCTTGCGCGCCAACAGCGTGCGCACCCGCTCGTCGCGATCCTCGGCAAGCAACAGGTCGGTGTCGCCGGCGGCCGCAGGGTTCATGGCCACCGCCGCTCGCACCGTCACCGCGGGATCACTGGCCAGCGAGCGCAGCACATCCGGCGCGGTATCCTGTGCCGCGCCGAGGCGAACCCGCGCGGCTTCGGTCGTCGCTTCACCCTGTACCAGCACGGCGGTGTCCCCGTGCGGCAGCACACTGCCTCCGGGCGCCAGGCCCGCGACTGGCCGCGCCCGGCGCGCTTGGCCTGATACATCGCCTGGTCCGCCCATTGCAGCGTCTCGTCCAGCCCCTCGCGCATCGTCGGCCAGCGCGTGGCAATGCCGATCGACATGCCAAGCGGGATATCCCGGTCGCCAGCGAGCTCACGCAGCATGCGCGGCGCGGTGATGGTGAGATGCTCGGCCCGCTCGGCTGCCGTGAGGTCGTCGGCACCGTCGAGCCAGATGGCAAACTCGTCGCCGCCGAGACGCGCCACGAGGTCGGACGGCCGCACCGTATCCCGCAGCAGGTCGGCCACCAGGCACAGCGCCTCGTCGCCGACATCATGGCCGCACTGGTCGTTCAGCTGCTTGAAAGCATCCAGGTCGACGAACAGGATCGTGCCGGGCTGGCTCTCGCGGCTCAGCCGGTCGATGCGGCGCCCCATTTCGTCGAGGAACGCCCGCCGGTTCAACAGCCCCGTCAACGGGTCCGTGCGCGCCTGCTCGTTCATGTCGCGCTGCATCGCCTCATGCTGCAGGATCACGCGGATGATGCTGTTGATCGAATTGGCCAGCGTCCGGTCATCAGCGTCCCATGGACGGCCACCCAACCCGCGCCACAGTGCCAAGGCCGCCGTCTGGCTGCCGCTCGTCTGCGCCGGACAGGCCAAGGTCCACCGACCGTCATTGGCCATCGCATCGCCACAGCCGCTTACGTTCGCCTCGATCAGCGACATGGCGGTGTGCAGGACCGCGGCGCTCGGCACGCCGATCTGATGCAGGAACGCCGCCTGGACACCATCGCCCAGCAGGTCGATCACCACCGCACCCTCCGCGCCCATCGCCGTGACCATGGCGCCGAGTGCCGACTTCATCATCCGCGGCGCCTGCACCTCCATGTGCATGGCCGCCAGGATGTGATCCAGTATCTGGCTGCGCCGCAGCATGGCGGCAAGGCGCGCCTCGTGCAGGTCCTGCTCGGTGATGTCCTGGCCCACGCCGCGCGCGCCAATGATCTGGCCGTGATCGTCCAGGATCGGCGCCGCGCTGAAGGTCAGGCAGATCGGGCTGCCATCGGGGCGGCGGAGCCAGGCACGGCGGCCACGCGTGCGCACGGTGGGACCAAACGGATTGAACCCTGTCTGGCCCGCCGAATCCGCCAGCAGCAGGGCCGCGGGCTGACCGATCAACAGGTTGCTGGACCAGCCGATGGCCGGATTCGGCGAGGTGAAGACAAAGCGCCCCTGGGCATCGGTCTCGAATGCGATGTCGGCGGTGACATGGACCAACTCACGCCAGCGCTGGCGGCTCTCCAGCAGGGCGGCACTCAAGGCATCCTGCCGGCCGGCATCCGCCCCCGACCGGTCCAGTCCGGCGGTGATCGATGCGCCGTGCTCGGCCATCGGGATGACCGGGCGGTGCTGCGGCGGCGCAACAGTGGCGACCGGTCCAGTTTCGGATGCCAGGGGCATGGCGTACGCTCCTCGAATGCCGCCATCCAAGACCAAACACGTGAATTCCCGATGAACGTCTGCCCCCCGCGCGGTGTCGCCACCGTCGATTGACAGGGCTTGCCGGCCTGCGCATGGTCCGGCCAATTGACGAGGAGGCCTGCCCCGATGACCGATTTGTCCCTGCGCGCGACGATCGAAGCCCTCTGGGATCGACGCGACTCGGTGAATGCCCAGACGAAGGGTGCCGACCGGGAAGCGGTTGAACATGCTCTCGCCGGGCTCGAAGCCGGCACGTTGCGCACCGCCGAGCGGATCGGTGCCGACTGGGTTGTCAACGAGTGGCTGAAAAAGGCCGTGCTGCTGTCGTTTCGCCTGTTCGATTCCGGCATGATGGACGGCAATGGCGGCGCCCCGGTCTGGGACAAGGTGGCGATGAAATTCGCTGGATGGGACGCCGATCAGTTCCGCCGGGCGGGGTTCCGCGCCGTACCCGGCGCGATCGTGCGCCGCAGCGCCTATATCGCGCCCGATGTCGTGCTGATGCCCAGCTTCGTGAATGTCGGCGCCTATGTCGGCCAGCGCACCATGGTCGATACCTGGGCCACGGTGGGAAGCTGCGCGCAGATCGGCGCCAATTGCCACCTGTCGGGCGGCGTCGGCATCGGCGGCGTGCTGGAACCGCTGCAGGCCACGCCGGTGATCATCGAGGATGACTGCTTCATCGGCGCCCGCTCCGAGGTGGTCGAGGGCGTCATCGTCGAGCGCGGCGCGGTCCTGGCCATGGGCGTCTTCCTCAGCGCCACCACCAAGATCATCAACCGCGACACCGGCGAAGTGCATGTCGGTCGCGTGCCGTCATACTCGGTGGTCGTGCCCGGCGCGATGCCCGGCCCGGTCGGCACGCCGTCGCTGTACTGCGCCGTGATCGTCAAGCAGGTGGACGAGCGCACCCGCGCCAAGACCGCGATCAACGAACTCCTGCGCTACTGAGGACAAGATGGCCGCCGACAACCAGGCCGCCGACCCGCTGGCACTTGCCCAGGCGCTGCTGCGCTGCGCCTCGGTGACCCCTGCCGATGCCGGCGCCCAGGATGTCCTGGCCAATGCCCTGGAATCCCTGGGCTTCACGGTCACGCGCCTGCGCTACGGCGAGATCGAAAACCTCTATGCGCGGATCGGCACCGGCGCGCCGCATGTCTGCTTCGCCGGCCACACCGACGTGGTCCCCGCCGGCGCGGCAAGCTGGTCGCGCGACCCCTTTGCCGGCGAGGTCCATGACGGCGTGCTCTACGGCCGCGGCGCCTGCGACATGAAGGGCGCCATTGCCGCCTTCGTCGCCGGCGCCGCCGACCACCTGCGCGCCAACCACCTGCGGGACGGCGCCTTACAGGGCTCGATCTCGCTGCTGATCACCGGCGACGAGGAAGGCCCGGCGATCGACGGCACGGTCAAGGTCCTGGAATGGATGAAGGCCAACAACCAGGTGCCGGATTTCTGCATCGTCGGCGAGCCCACCAACCCCGCCGCCCTGGGCGACATGATCAAAGTCGGTCGGCGCGGCAGCGTGAACATGACCCTGACCGTCCACGGCATCCAAGGCCACGTCGCCTACCCGCACCGCGTCGACAACCCGATCCACCGGCTGGTACGCATCGCCGCCGCCCTGACAGCAGCTCCGATCGATGCCGGCACCGAGTTCTTCGAGCCGTCCAGCATTCAGCTCACCAGCATCGATGTCGGCAACACCGCGACGAACGTCGTGCCCGCCAGCGCCCGGATGATGCTCAACATCCGCTTCAACGAGGGCCATTCCGGCGCCGCGCTCGCCGCCTGGGTCCGCGCCACCGCCGAGCGCTACGCCGAACGCTTCGACCTCGACGTGTCGATCAGCGGCGAAAGCTTCCTGACCGCGCCCGGGCCGGAGATCGAGGCACTGAGCGATGCCATCGCCGAGGCCACCGGACAGCGCCCCAAGCTGGACACCGGCGGCGGCACCTCGGATGCGCGTTTCATCGCCCGCTACTGCCCGGTCGCCGAATTCGGCCTGGTCGGACAAACGATGCATCAGGTCGACGAGCGGGTGCCGGTGGACGAGTTGCGCGCGCTCGCCCGCATCTACCGCGCCGCCCTCGACAAGCTGATGCGATGACCCGCCGCAGCACCATGGACCCGGACTGCCGATGAGTGACGCCCCGCCGCGTCGCAGTGTGGTCCGCGGCATCGCCCGGTTGGCGATGTTCCAACGCGAGGGCTTCGCCGAGTTGAACCCCACGCCACAGGGTTTCATCAACTCCCTGTCGCCGTTGATCGCCTTCGGCCTGATCGGCGTGCTCCAGAGTCTGGTCGGCTCCGGCCTGCGCGCCGGCCTGATCAACGGCCTTGCCGCGGTCATCACCATGCTGGCCCCGACCTTGATCACCCATGCCCTGGCGGTGCGCTGGGGACGCCAGGATGCCTGGCTGCTCTATGCCATCGCCTTCAACTGGACCCAGATCGTCTTCCCGCTGCTGCTGCTGGCCGCCGGCTTCGTCTCCGTGGTCGGCCGGGCCCTGGGTATCAGCGCCACCGGCATCGTCACCACGGCATTGTTCATTCTCCTGCCCTATGCGCTCGCGCTGCACTGGTTCATCACCCGCCAAGGCCTGTCACTGTCGCGCGGCCGCACGCTGCTGTGCATGATCGCCATCTATCTCGGCATGGTGCTGCTGCTGTTCGCCCCGCTGCTCCTCGCAGCCATGCTGGCATGAAGTCGCCATCCCGTTGACCTCCGTTTCCCTCGGCGCGTGGATGGGGCTGCGCGCCGCGCTGCTCCTGGCACGCGGCCGGCCCGAGGGGGCGTTCCTGATCAGCATGGAGGGCCCCGCCGCACAATTCGCGCGTGCCCGGCACAGTTTCATCGCCATGCTCTTCTGCGTGCCGCTATTCCTCGTCGTCCAGAACATGGGCAAGATCGGTCCGGACGTTCCAGACCCTTCGGGCATCACCGCCGCGCGCGAGTTCGCCAGCTTCATCCTGGCATGGCTCGGCTACGCCGTGTTGTCGTACCGCCTGGCCGGAACCTTCGGATGCACCCCGGACTGGCCGCGCTTCATCGTGCTGTGGAACTGGTGCAACTTCGTCCAATACCTCCTGATCCTCGGCGCGATGGTTCCTTCGCTGGCCGGTGCGCCGGCGATCATCGGCCAGACCGCCGGGATCGTCGCCATCGGCTGGTCGGTGTGGCTGCAATGGTCGGCAACCCGCATCGCCCTGAACCTGCGGGGCGGCCAGGCGGCGCTTATGGTCGCGGCCGACATGACCCTGGGCATGGTGGTCCTGAAACTCACTGCCGGCTGAACGGATCCTCGGGATAGCGCACGCCAACCAGCACCAGACCATCCGGCGGCGCCGTCGGCCCGGCCGCCGCCCGGTCGCACGCCAACAGCGCCTCGCCAACCCGCCCGGCCGGCCACACGCCCTCACCCACCAGCTTGAGCGTGCCGACGATGTTGCGTACCATGTGGTGCAGGAAACTCCGTGCCGCCACCTCGATCACCACAACCTCGCTGTCACGCCGGACATCGAGCCGCTCGATCGTGCGAACCGGCGACCGCGCCTGGCACGACGTGGCACGAAACGAGGTGAAATCGTGCCGGCCCAACAGCGCCGCCGCACCCGTCGCCATCGCCGGGACATCCAGATCCTGCACCACATGCCACATCCGCCCGGCCTGCCACGCGGCGCGCGCCCGCCGGTTGAGAATCCGGTACCGATACTCCCGCCCAATCGCCGAAAACCGTGGGTTCCAGCCCGGCTCGGCCAACGCCGCACGCAACACCGCCACGGCATGCGGCTTCATGTGGTAGTTCAAGGCATCACGCAGCTTGTCCCCAGATATCTCCCGATCCAGGTCGATGCTGGCCACCTGGCCGCTGGCATGCACGCCGGAATCGGTCCGCCCGGCGGTGATGCTGACCACCGCTGCCCCATTCACCAGCCGCGACGCCGCCTCCTCCAGCACCTGCTGCACCGAAACGCCCTGCAACTGGCGTTGCCAGCCCACGAAGCCGGCACCGTGATACTCCAACAGCAGCGCGTAGCGCGGCATCAGCCCAGAACGGTGCCGGCAGGCACGCGACGGCCGCGCAGGAACGCCTCGGCCGCCATCGCCGCACGGCCGGCAACCTGAACCCGAGTCAACCGCAACGCGCCATCGCCGGTCGCGATCAGCAACCCCTCGTCCAGCACCGTCCCCGGCAGCCCCGCGCCCGCCTCCAGCCGCACCGCCAACACCTTCAGCAGTTCCCCATCCAGGCTGGTGAACGTTCCTGGCCAAGGGTTCAGCGCGCGCACCTGCCGGTCAAGCACGCTGGCCGACCCGGTCCACGCAATCCGCCCGTCATCGCGGCTCAGCTTGAGCGCATAGCTGGCGCCATCCTCCGGCTGCGCCACCGCCGGCAGGTCCGCGCCAACCACCTCGACCACCATCCGCGCACCAAGCACCGCCAGCCTGTCATGCAGCGCCTCCGCTGTGGTCGTCGCCGCAATCGGCACCGCCTCGCGCAGCAGCATCGCCCCGGTATCCAGCCCGGCATCCATCTGCATGATCGTGATCCCAGTCTGCGCGTCACCCGCCAGCAGCGCCGCCTGGATCGGTGCCGCCCCGCGCCAGCGCGGCAGAAGACTGGCATGGATGTTGATGCAGCCCCGCTTCGGCGCATCCAGCATGGCTTGCGGCAGGATCAGCCCATAGGCCGCCACCACCGCCACATCCAGCCCCAGCGCCGCAAATTCCGCCTGCGCCGCCGCGTCCCGCCGCAACCGCACCGGCGTGCGCACCACCAACCCCATCGCCGCGGCCGCTTCCTGCACCGGACACGGCCGCACCGCCTGCCCGCGCCCCGCCGGCCGTGGCGGCTGGCAATACACCGCCGCGATCTCATGCCCCGCCGCATGCAGCGCCCGCAGCGCCGGCACCGCAAAATCCGGGCTGCCCATGAACGCCAGCCGCGCCACGCTCAGCGCTCCTTGTTCTTCTGTTCCTTGGCCAGCTTGCGCATGATCATGTTGCGCTTCAGCGCCGAGATATGATCCACGAACAACACCCCATCGAGATGGTCCAGCTCGTGCTGCAGACACGCCGCCAGCAGCCCATCGCCCTCGATCTCCCGCTTCACACCTTCCAGATCGAAGTAGCGCACCTTCACCCGCGCCGGGCGGGTGACATCGGCAAACATCTGCGGCAACGACAGGCAGCCTTCCTCGCGCGTCGCCACTTCCTTGCTCGCCGCCACGATCTCCGGATTGACCAGAACATGCGGCGTGCGCGTGTCGTTCGGCGCCAGGTCGATGACCGCCACCCGCAACGCCACCCCAACCTGCGGCGCCGCCAGGCCAATCCCCGGCGCATGATACATCGCGTTGAACATCCGCGGCACCAGCGCACGAACCGCGTCACTGTCGCCGGCACCCACCGCACGGCAACGCAGCTTCAGCGTCGCATGCGGCGCAATCAGGATCGGCAACAGCGGGTCCGACGTGGCGATCGGTGCGGGTACAGCGTTCATGCCTAGGATGTAGCGGTGCGGTCTGCGCCGATCAACGCCAACGACCCTCTTGCAACGCAGGCCCGGCCCGCCAAATAAACGCCTGCCGGGTTGCAACAGTGGGCCCGCCACCAGCTTCGCTCGCATGAGGAGGCCGCTTTTGACCACCCGCGTGTTCACATCGCCGTTGTTTCTCGGGTTCGACCATCTTGAGCAGATGCTCGAGCGGGCCTCCAAGAACTCGTCCGAAGGCTACCCGCCCTACAACATCGAACAGACCAGCCCGACCGGCCTGCGGATCACCCTCGCCGTCGCCGGCTTCACCATGGACGACCTGCAGATCACCCAGGAAGACAACCAACTGGTCATTCGCGGCCGCCAGACCGATGACGGCCAGGGGCGGGTGTTCCTCCATCGCGGCATCGCCGCACGCCAGTTCCAGCGCGCCTTCGTCATGGCCGAAGGCATCGAGGTCACCGGCGCCTGGCTCGATAACGGCCTGCTCCACATCGACCTCGCCCGCCCGCTGCCCGAAGCGCGGGTCAAAACCATCAGCATCGGCAAACGCAATTCGCCCGCCGGCGCGATGCCCGTGGTGGACGGCACCACCAAGTAAACCGCCGGTGCCCCCCGCTTGACACCTAGGCACGCCCATCCCCGAATATCCGGGTACAGCATCGAGAGCACGAACATGAAACGCGGCTACAAGGTCCTGCTCGCCGAAGCCGACGCCGAGATCCAGACCATCCCGGCCGATGCCGCGGTCCGCCTGCAAGGTGACGAAGCCGTGGTGTTCGTCGACCTGCGCGACCCCCGCGAGATCCACCGCGAAGGCCGCATCCCCGGACCCTTCTCCTGCCCGCGCGGCATGCTCGAATTCTGGGTCGACCCGGACAGCCCCTACGCCAAGCCGATCTTCGCCGAACCCAAGCGCTTCATCTTCTACTGCGCCAGCGGCTGGCACTCCGCACTGGCCGCCAAAACGGTCCAGGACATGGGAATGACCAACGTCGCCCATGTCGACGGCGGATACACCGCATGGAAAGCATCCGGCGGCGCTACGGAAGTCCCGCAGCCGAAGGGGTAGGAAGAGTCTTCTTTTTGTGAACAAAAAGAAGCAAAAAAACTTCCTCCGTTTGCCCTCCTGTCCGATGGGGGGAACGCGTTGAACAGTGCACCATTGCCGAGACCCCTGTCCCGGCACAGTGGATAAAGTTTTTTTGCTTCTTTTTGTTCACAAAAAGAAGATCCTTACGCCCTGATCCAGGTCCCGTATCCGCCCTCGGTGAACAGCTCCAACAGGCACGCATGCGGCTGGCGCCCGTCCAGGATCACCGCCCCCTTCGTGCCGCGCCGCACCGCATCCACGCAGTTCTCCACCTTCGGGATCATCCCCCCAGTGATGGTACCGTCGTCCAGCCGCGCCTGCACATCGGCCAGCGACATCTCCGGAATCAGCTGCTTGTTCTTGTCCAACACCCCCGGCACATCGGTCAGCATCAGCAGCCGGGCCGCCCCCAGCGCCCCCGCCACAGCGCCGGCCACGGTATCGGCATTGATGTTGTAGGTCTGGCCAGCCGCATCCACGCCCACCGGCGAGATCACCGGAATTAACCCCGCGCCGGTCAAGGCATGGATCACCCGCACATCGATCTGCGCCGGCTCACCAACAAAACCGAGGTCGATCTCCTCCATGGCCCCGGTCTCGGGATTCTTGCGGGTCCGCCGGACCTTCTCGGCCCGGATCAGCCCGCCATCCTTGCCGCAGATCCCCACCGCGAGTGCGCCGGCGCGATTGATCAACCCGGCCACATGCTTGTTCACCGTGCCGGCGAGAACCATCTCCACCACCTCGACCGTCGCCTGGTCGGTGACCCGCAACCCGTCGATGAAGCTGGATTTGACATCCAGGCGCTTGAGCATGGCGTTGATCTGCGGCCCGCCGCCATGCACCACCACCGGGTTCACGCCAACCTGCTTCAACAGCGCGATGTCGCTGCCGAACATCGCGGCCAGATGATCCTCGCCCATGGCATGCCCGCCGTACTTGACCACAACGGTGGCCCCGGCATACCGGCGCAGAAACGGCAACGCATGGGACAGGATGCGCGCCTGCTCCTCGGCCGAGGCCCTGCGAATCTCGGCACTGCTGGGCATCGCGGGCACTTCGGTCATCTCGGCTTCCTCCGGGCGAACGCGTCCAAGCCATGCGCCTGGCCAATCAGGCAATCAGTCAGGTCATCAGACAGGCAACCGCCTTGTGCTGCGGCGATCCTGTCGGGTCAAGCCGTCGGCTCGGCCAGTGCTGCCAACTCCGCCCGCAGATCGGCAATGCCCAGCCCGGCATCGCTGCTGGTTGTCACGATAGACGGAAACGCCGCCGGATGCTTGCGCGCCAGCGCCTCCACCTGCGCCTGCTTGCGCTCCAGCGCCGCCGGCTTCACCCCATCCGCCTTGGTCAAAACCAGCTGATAGGTGACCGCGGCCTTGTCCAACAGCCCCATCACCGCGCTGTCGGACTCCTTCAGCTCGATGCGCGCATCCAACAACAGCACCACGCGGCGCAGCGTCGGCCGTCCGCGCAGGAACTCGAACATCAGCCCCTGCCAGTCCTCCTTCACCTGCCGCTCCGCCTGGGCATAGCCATAGCCCGGCATGTCCACCAGCGTCAGCCGCCCGCCGAGATCGAAGAAATTCAGCTGCTTGGTCCGCCCCGGCGTGTTCGAGGCACGCGCCAGCCCATGCCGTCCGGTCAACGCATTGATCAGCGACGACTTGCCAACATTGGACCGGCCAGCAAACGCCACCTCCGGCCCCACCGGCGGCGGCAGCTTGTCCAGCTGCTGCGCGGCAAAGAAGAACCGGCATTCCGCGGCGAACAGCAGCCGGCCCGCCTCGATCGCCGCCGCCTGCTCCGCCGCCTGATCCGCCGCCTGATCCGCTGCCGGATCCTGGGTCAGACCCTGGCCGCCTGTGGCTTGTCCAGGGTCGTCTGCCGCATGATCAGCCATTGCTGCCCGATGGTCAGGAGGTTGTTCCAGGTCCAGTAGATCACCAGACCGGCGGGAAAGGAGGCCAGCATGAACGTGAACAGCACCGGCATCCAGGCGAAAACCTTGGCCTGGATCGGATCCGGCGGCGGCGGGTTCAGCTTCATCTGCCCCCACATCGTCACCCCCATGATCAACGGCCAGACACCGAGATGCAGGAACGAGCTGTACTGGCCGGGGTCGAACGGCAGCAGGCCGAACAGGTTGAACACATTGGTCGGGTCGATGTCCGAGAGATCGCGGATCCAGCCATAGAACGGCGCGTGACGCATCTCGATTGTGGTGAAGATCACCTTGTAGAGCGCAAAGAACACCGGAATCTGGATCAGGATCGGCAAACAGCCGCTGGCCGGATTGACCTTCTCCGCCCGGTACATCTCCATCATCGCCTGCTGCAGCTTCTGCGGCTCTTCCTTGTACTGCTCCCGCAGCGCCGTCATCTTCGGCGCCAGCAGCTTCATCTTGCTCATCGAGCGATAGGATTTGTTGGCAAGCGGGAAGAACAACAGCTTGATGAACAGCGTAAACACCAGGATCGCCAGGCCAAAATTGCCCAGCAACGTGTTCAGGAAGTCGATGGCATAAAAGAACGGCTTGGTGATGAAGTAGAACCAGCCAAAATCAACCGCCTTGTCGAAGCCCGGAACGCTGAAAGCCGCCTCGTAGCGGTCAAGGACGTGGACCTCCTTGGCGCCGGCAAAGGCATGCACCACCGTCTCGGCCACCGCGCCCGCCGCCACCGGAACGGCATCCTTGGCCACGAAATCCACCTGGTAGCGATCGCTGCCGGCTTCCCTGGCATGGCGGAAAGACGCGGTCTGCACGCTCTTCTGGTTCGGCACCAGCGCCGTCAGCCAGTATTTGTCGGTGAAGCCGATCCAGCCGCCGGTCGCCGTCTGCTCCAAAGCCACCCCGGCCCGCTTCTCGCCATCGCTCTTGGCGCCGTCGTAGCTTGTCTCCTTCAGCCGGGCATCAAGAATGCCGATCATGCCCTCATGCAGAATATAGAATCCCTGGGTGACCGGGGTGTAGTCGCGGCGAATGCGCGCCCAGGGAAACAGCGCTACCGCCGTCCCGCTCGCATTGCGCACCCGCTGGCGCAACGTGAACATATAATCGGCATCCAGCCCGACCTCGATCTCGAAGGCCAGCCCCTCGCCGTTGTTCCATGACAGCAACGCGGTCGAGTCCTTGCTGACCCGCCCGGCCCCGCTCCACAACGTGTCGTTACCCGGCAGATTCACCGCAGCACCCGCCTCGGCCGACCAGCCCACCTGGATGTAATACGGCTGCTTTTCCGAGCGCGGCTCCAGCAGCTTCACCAGCGGCGCGTCCAGCCGCGCAGCCTCGCGATACCCCTTCAGCACCAGCTCGTCGATCCGCGCCCCCAACAGGCTGATGCTGCCATCCACCCGCGCACCATCGATCTTGATCCGCGGCACCTCCTTCGGCACCGCACCACCAACCCCGGCCGCAACCGTGCCGCCGCTGGGCGCGCTCAGCACCGCACTGGGCCTCCCGCCGGCCGACGGAATCCCCGCCGTGGCCACGTCCGCTGGCGCGCTGGTCACCGGCGCCGGCACCGGCTTGGGCGGCGGCAACAGCATCTGAAAGCCCAGCAGGATCACCACCGAAATGGCGATCGCCAGAAAGAGTCGCTTCTGATCCATCAGACTTCGGTCCGAGCTCGTCGCGGTGGGGGCGGCATGTCCACCCCTCCGGGGTTCCAGGGGTTGCAGCGCAACACGCGCCGCACGGCCAGCCCAGTGCCGCGCACCGCGCCGTGGCTGGCCAACACCGCACAGGCATAGTGGCTGCACGAAGGCTCGAAGCGGCAATGCGCGCCGATGATCGGCCGCAGCGTCCACTGATAGACGCGCACGGCCCCGGTCAGCGCCGAAGCGCCCAGCGAAAGCGGCGGGCTCATGCCGCCGCCCTTGGCGCTACGCAAAGCTTGGCCAGGGCGCGCCGCAGATCGTCCGTCAGCGCGCCGAAATCACGCCCGCGCGTCCCGTCCCGCCCGATCAGCACCAGATCGACATCGCCCACCGGACACGCCGCCAGGTACAGCCGCGCCGCTTCCTTGAGCCGGCGCCGCGTGCGGTTGCGAACCACCGCATTCCCCACTTTCTTGGTCACCGTGAAACCCAATCGCGTCGGCCCGCCATCGCCGCGATCCAACGCCTGCATCACCAGCCCATGCACCGCCACGCGCCGCCCCTTGGAGGCCACGCGCAGAAACTCTGCCCGCCTGGTCAGCCGGTAGGGCTTGTCCCCCCGCGATCCAGCGGGTCGCGATCCAACAGGCAAGGTCTCATCGGCCGCACGGCCCACAGTCGGCGTCATCGTCGCCCCCGAGGGCTGAAAATTGCCTGAGCCGTCAGGCAGCCGGCACTCAGGCCGATAGCTTCGAGCGGCCCTTGGCGCGGCGATTGGACAGCACCTTGCGGCCGCCCACGGTTGCCATGCGGGTGCGAAAGCCATGGCGGTGCTTGCGAACCAGCTTCGACGGTTGATAGGTGCGCTTCACGACAGTCTCCGATCTCGCCTAGGTCTGCGCCGCGTCGCTCTGGCCGGATCCGTCTGCGGGCGCGACACGTCGCAAACCACGCATGCGGGGCCTCGACCAGAGGTCCCGTTGCAGGCCGCGGCTTATAGGGGTTCGCCCCTCGGCCCGTCAACCACACCGCCCCACAGCCCATCCCCGCGCGCGTGGCCGCCGCGCCGAAACCATTGCGCCGACCGTCCAACCACCGCACCATCGCCGGATGAGCCTGCATCCGAAAGCCCCTATCCGTTCATGACGTCAGCGCCCGGCCCATCAGCACCAGCTCCGGCCGCCCCAACTCCGGCCGCACCAGCTCGGGCCGCGCATCAGCCGCCGTCGCCGGCACAGTCGCCGCTGGCCGACTTGTCCCATACCCCCCCGCCCCGCCGCAGCCTGTCCTGGCGCGTCGTCTGGTTCACCCTCGCCGTCATGACCGGAACCGAGCTGCTGCTGTTCCTGCCGGCCATGCTGCGCGAGCGCCAGAAATTCCTCGATGACCGCATCGTCGCCGCCCAGATCGCGGTCCAGGCCAGTCCCGCCCCCCCCCCACGCCCCCCCCCCACACCCCGCTCCCGCCCGGCCACCAGGCGCATGACCGCGCCACGCGGGAGGAGCTGCTGCGCCTGGCCGGGGTCATGTCGGTGCGCCTCCAGGAACCCGGCCGCCCGATGGTCGTGCTCGCCCCGATCGGCCAGTTCGACGCCCCTTCCCTGCTGGACCTGCGCACCGAAACCCGCTGGTCCCGCCTCGTGGCCACGCTGGTCTCGCTGACCCGCAACGAAAACCGCCTCCTGCTCATTGTCGCCGCAAGCCCGAAGCGCCCGCAATCGATCCTCTCCATCGTCCTGCAACAGGGCGACCTGGACGCCCACCTCAAGGCGGCGGCGGCCAACATCGCCCTGCACGGCCTCGCCGTCGCGGTGCCAACCGGCATTCTGGTCCATCTGGCGCTGCTGATGATGCTGGTCCGCCCAATGCGCCGCCTGACCAACAGCATCGCCGCCTTCCGCGCCGACCCCGAGCGCACGCCCCCGATGGACGAGCCCGGCGAGGCCCCCAACACCCGCGACGAGATGGCCATGGCCCAGCGCGAACTCGCCGCCATGCAGCGCGAACTGCGCGCCGCCCTGTGGCGCAACGCCCGCCTCGCCGCCCTCGGCGCCGCGGTCGCCAAGGTCAGCCACGACCTGCGCGGCATCCTGGCCCCGGCGCTGTTGTCCGCCGAACGGCTCCAGGGCAATGCCGATGCCGCCTTGCGCCGCACCGGCGATTCCATCGCCCGCACCGTCGAACGCGCCACCGAGCTGATGCGCAACACCCTCGAATTCGCCAGCGAGGTCCCCGCCGTCCCGCGCGAGCGCATCGTGCTGCGCGACCTCGCCCGCGAAGTGACCGACGAGATCCGCCACCGCCACCCCATGGTCGCCATGCGGCTGGAGATCGATGCCGACACCGAGGTCCACGGCGACCGCTCCTCGCTGCGCCGCGCGCTGGCCAACCTGATACGCAATGCCGCCGAGGCCGGCGCCGCCACGGTAACGCTCCAGGCGGTGCGGGAGGACGACCTCGCCGTCCTGACCATCGCCGATGACGGCCCTGGCCTGCCAGAGACCGTCCGCGGCGCCCTGTTCCAGCCCTTCGTCACCAGCGGCAAGCCCGGCGGCACCGGCCTCGGCCTGGCCATCACCCGCGACCTCGTGCGCGCCCAGGGTGGCGATGTCGGCCTGGTGCGGACAACCCCGCAAGGCACCGTCTTCCGCCTCGCCCTGCGCACCCCCGGCTCGGCGACCTAAGTCACCACGGCACGGCGATGCCCTTGTGGTCGAAGAACCCGCCGCTATCGGCAGGCTTGAGTCCCGCGATCACCGCCAGCAACTCGCCCGCCGCCTGCGCCGCCGGCCGCACCTCCAAGCCGCTGCGCGCAAACGGCGCCGACAGCCCGGTCGCCACCGTGCCCGGATGCAGCGCCACGCACACCGCCTCGGGCGCCCGCCGCTTCAGCTCAACCGCCGCCGTGCGCACCAGCTGGTTGAGCGCCGCCTTGCTGGCGCGATAGCTGTACCAGCCGCCCAGCCGGTTATCCCCGATCGAGCCAACCCGCGCCGACAGCGTCGCGAACACCGCGATCCCCTGGCGCGGCAAGAGCGGCAGGAAGTGCTTCATCAACAGCGCCGGCCCGATCGCATTCACCGCGAAGGCCTGCGCCATGTGCACGGGATCCAGCTCGCGCCAGCTCCGCTCCGGCACAAAGCCGCCGCCATGCAGGAACCCCGTGGCATCCACCACCAGCCGCGGCACCCCCGCCTGCGCCACAAGCCCCGCCGCCGCCGCGATCGACGCCTCGTCCAACAGGTCCAGCCCCGTCGCCCGGCCCAGCACCAGAACCAGCCGCCCCTCGGCGCGCAGCGCATCGGCCAGCGCAGCCCCGATCCCGCCGGCGCCGATCACCACAGCACATTCGCCCACCGCAAATTCGCGCATCCCGCCGGGAGCCGTCGCCACCCCCGCGCGCCGCAGCCCTGAGGCCTACCCCGCCCCCAGCAGCGCCGCGCGGAAGCGATCGCGCACAACATGCGGCCGCAGGCTGCGCGGCTTCTTCAGCGCCGGGCCGTCCTTCACCCGCAACAGAATGAAGGCCAGCCCCGGCGCCGACAGGATGCGCCGGCCTTCCGCCATATCGGCCATCGTGTTGATCGTATGGACCGTGGGGAAGCCGAACCCCGCAGCGATGCGATCCAGCTGAACCCCCAGCCCGGTATGGCTGTCCTGGTTGCCGGTCTCGCCATAATGCCCGTTATCGACACAGACGATCTTCAGGTTCCCCGGCGCCATCAGCGCGATCGTGCCCAGCGCGCCGATATTCATCAGCAACTCGCCATCCCCGGTGATGCCCAGCACCCGCCGTCCCGGCTGCGCCAGCGCCAGGCCAAGCGCCATGCTCGGCCCCGCCCCCATCGCCCCGCCCAGCCCGAACACATTCGGCCCGTCATCGGTCATCGCGCACAGTTCCTGCGCCGTGCCCGCCAGCCCCGCCACCACCAGCCAATCCCCCGGCCGCTCGATCAACGCCGGCACCGCCTCGCGCCGGTCCAGGGTCGCCGCCGGCTGGTTCACCCCGGCGATACGCTTCAACTGTGCCATCGCGGCCGCTCCTAAAACTTCTTGGCGCCCAGCAGCCGCTGCCCCAGCAGCACCGCCACCGCCTCGCCGGAGCCCCACACCATGGTGCTCGCCGCCTGGATCGTCGGCATCACGTCCTCGGGCCCGTCGCAGCGCAACACCACCACGCCCATCGCCTCCAGCACCGCCTGGGTGGCGCGTCCCATCGGGAACTGCCACGGATTGCCCTCGCCGAAATCGCCGCGCATCGACACGATGCACAGGAACGGAAGCCGCGCCCCGGCGGTCAGCGACAGCATGTTGATGCAGTTGCCAACCCCGGAAGACCGCATCAGTAGCACCCCTTTGGTGCCGCCGAGATCGCCGCCGGCCAGCAGCGCCACGCCCTCCTCCTCGGTGGTCAGCGGAATGGAATGCACCTCGGCATCCGCCAGCGAGCGGTTGATCATCACCCGATGCCCGGCATCGGGCACATAGGCGATCTGCGTCACCCCCTCGGCGCGCAGGAAGTCGTACATCGCATGCGCCCAAGCTGGGCCATCCGAAGCTGGGCCATCCGAAATGGGGCCATCCGAAATGGGGCCATCAACCGCACTCATCGTCTCACCCCGCTCCGAACACCCGCCCTAGTTGACCACATCGCAGGTCGCCGGCTTGCCGTCGCCATGCCGGCAGACAAAAATGAACTTGCCCAGCTGCAGCACCAGCCGATCCTTGCTGTCCACGCCGCGCAACGTCGCCCCGTCGGTCATCACCCGCGCCAGCGGCACTTCCCGCCCCGGCTGAACGGCCGCGGCCGCTGGCGCCGCCGCAGGTGCGGCCGGAGCCGCCGGCTGCTGGGCCAAAACAGGCGAGGCGGCCACCGCCGCAGCAAACACCAGCATCATCGCACGACACATTTTGGCTCTGTTCTCGAATCGTATGTGCTCTGTAGAATCCGGTCAAACGCCCTGTTTGGAGCGCATCGATGGACGACGCGATTTTCCGTAACTGGCTGTCTGGCCTGGACACGTTGACGGCGGCGCAGCGTGAAGAGGTTCTGTCTG
>CAXNGD010000009.1:0-20356 GCA_964201575.1 Acetobacterales bacterium
ATCGACGGGCGCGGCTGGCGCTCGGGTGCGCCGGTGGAGAAGAAGCGGCTGGCGCAGTGGTTCTATCGCATCACCGCGGATGCGCCGGAGTTGCTGAGCGCGCTGGATGAGCTGGAGAAGTGGCCCGAGCGGGTGCGGGTGATGCAGGCCAACTGGATCGGCCGGAGCGAGGGGGCGCGGCTGCGCTTCGGGTTGGTGACGCCCGAGGCGGGGATCGACGAGGTGGAGGTGTACACCACCCGGCCCGATACGCTGTATGGCATGTCGTTCCTGGCGATCGCGCCCGAACATCCGCTGGCCGCGGCAGTGGCGGCGCGCGATGCCGGCGCGGCGGCGTTTGTGGCCGAATGCGCCAGGCTGGGGACGAGCGAGGCGGTGATCGAGGCGGCGGAGAAGCGCGGCTACGACACCGGCATCCGGGTGGCGCATCCGTTCATCGAGGGTGCCAGCTACCCCGTTTGGATCGCCAATTTCGTGCTGATGGAATACGGCACCGGGGCGATTTTCGGTTGTCCGGCGCATGATCAGCGCGACCTTGATTTCGCTCGCAAGTACGGGCTTGCGGTGCCGCCGGTGGTGCTGCCGCCGGGGGAGGATGCGGCGACGTTCCAGGTGGGCGCGAAGGCCTTTGTCGATGATGGGGTCATCATCCACTCCGGCTTTCTGGACGGGCTGACGGCGCCGGCGCAGGCCAAACGGGCCGCGATTGCCGAGCTGGAACGGCGGGGGGCGGGCAAGGGCGTGGTGAATTGGCGTTTGCGTGACTGGGGCTTCAGTCGGCAGCGCTATTGGGGAACGCCGATTCCGGTGGTGCATTGCCACAGTTGCGGTGTGGTTCCGGTGCCGGAGACTGAATTGCCAGTCGTGCTGCCAGAGGATGTGCAGTTCGACGTGCCGGGCAAGGTGCTGGATCACCATCCGACGTGGAAGCATGTTCCGTGCCCCGCCTGCGGTGCTCCGGCCGAGCGGGATACCGATACGCTGGATACGTTTGTCGATAGTTCCTGGTATTTCGCGCGGTTCTGCTCGCCGCGGGCCTCGGGCGTGGTGGATCGCGCCGCCGTGGATCATTGGCTGCCTGTGGACCAGTATATTGGCGGTATCGAGCATGCGATCCTGCACCTGCTCTATGCGCGCTCGTTCACGCGGGCGATGCGCAAGACTGGTTATCTCGGGGTGGATGAGCCGTTTGAGGCACTTTTCACGCAGGGCATGGTGACCCATGCCAGTTTCCGAGCGACGGATGGGCGCTGGCTGACGCCGGATGAGGTGGATTTGCGCGGAGATGGCTCGGCGGTGGAGCGGGCGAGCGGCGAGGCGGTGCTGGTTGGGCGCATCGAGAAGATGTCGAAGTCCAAACGCAACACGATCGATCCCGGAGAGATCATCGACCGCTACGGTGCCGATACCGCGCGATGGTTCATCCTGTCCGACAACCCGCCGGAGCGGGACATGGAATGGACCGAAGCCGGCGCGGTCGGCGCGTTCCGGTTTACGCAACGGCTGTTCCGCCTGGTGGAATCGGCGCCGGCGCGGCCCTCGTCGATGCCAAATGCCTGGTCGGCGGCGTCACGGGCGCTGCGGCGGACGACACATCGGATCATCAGTGCGGTGACCGAGGCGCTTGATGACTTTGCTTATAATGTTGCCGTGGCACGGGTCTACGAGCTCACCAACGCAATCTCGGATGCCGAGCGCGGTGATGCAACGGATGCCAGTCTGGTCTGGGCGCGGTTCGAGGCGTTGGAGGCCGTGGCGCGGCTGGCGGCTCCAATGATGCCGCATCTGGCCGAAGAGATGTATACGCGGCTGCATCCCGGGTTTGACGGGGTAGTGGCTGATTTGCCCTGGCTGGAGGCCGATGCGGCGCTGGCGGCGGCCGAGAGCGTCATAATTGCGGTGCAGATCCTGGGCAAACTGCGTGGGACGATCGAGGTGGCGCCCGGTGCGGATGACGCCAGCGTTCTGGCGGCCGCGGCCGGGGAGGCCAACGTGGCGCGTCAGCTTGAGGGCAAACGGATTGTGAAGCGGATCTATGTGCCCGGACGTATCGTGAATTTCGTGATCGCGGGGTAGGGGAGATGGTGGACCGGATCGGCGCTGGGCGACGTGGCTTCGTGGTCGGCGTGGCTGGTCTCGCGCTTGGTGGGTGCGGCTTCCGACCGCTCTATTTGCCGGCCGATGGTAGCGCTAGTGTTCAGGAGAGGCTGAGCGAAATCAATGTATTACTTCTGCTGGAGCGCAGCGGGCAGCTTATGCGGCAGGCATTGGTGACTCGGTTGGAGCGTGGTGGAGGAGGCGGGGCTCGGCGGTATGATTTGGCGGTTCAGTATGCGTTAGGTTCTGAGCCCATAGCGATTCAACGCGACAACTCGACATCGCGAGTAAGGCTGATTGGCACAGCGACATGGACGTTGATGGGGCAGGATGCGGCTCGGCGCACGGTGGCCAGTGGGTCGGCACGGGAAGTCGATGCGTACAATGTGGTGAATCAACAGTTTTTCGCGGCGGAACTGACGGGCAATGCGGTCCAACGCAGGATCGTTGAGGCGTTGGCTGAACAAATCGCCACGCAGCTTGCGGTTCATTTTAGTCGGACATCTGGGTAAGGGCGAGTTGCACGGCGGGGTGGTTGGAGGATCGGCTGGGCGGCTTCGGAGGGAATGGGTGTCTTACCCGTATAGTGACGAGTTGATATGAAGCTGGATGCGCGGAAGGTCGATGGGTTTCTTGCATCACCAGGCAACGTTCGGGTCGTTTTATTTTTTGGCGACGATGCCGGTATGATACGAAATCGATCTAATAAATTGTTATTCGCGGTAGCAGGGGCACCGGATGATCCGTTCCGCGTGTCCGAGCTCGAAAGGGATGGGCTGGGGCGCATCGTTGACGAGATGGCAAGTCGCCCGTTGACAGGAGGCCGACGTGTGGTGCGTGTGCGCGATGCGGGCGACAGCGCGGTGGCAGCGGTGATGACCGTACTGTCTCGGGACAGTGACTCGTTGCTGGTCCTGGAGGCGGCTGGATTGGCGGCGCGATCGAAATTGCGCGGCGTGGTGGAGAAGGCTGCCGAAGGAGTGGCCATCGGTTGCTATGCTTTGGAAGGAGCTGCGTTGGAGCAGATGATCTCCCAGACGCTGGCGCAGGTGGGGGTTTCGGTCGAACGAGAGGCGCAGACATGGCTGGCGGGACAGCTAGGGGCGGATCAAGTGGTGACCCGGGCGGAGTTGGAGAAGTTGGCGCTCTATGTGGGCGTGGGCGGGAGGGTGGACCTTGCAGCGGCCCAGGTCTGCGTCGGTGACCTCGCAGGGCTGTCCCTCGATGATGCTCTGTTTGCAGCGACGAGCGGCGATGTGAGAGCGACGGATCGCGCGTTGGAACTGGCGATCGCCGAGGGATTGAACGCGGTTGCGGTGTTGCGCGCGACACTGCTGCATCTTCAACGATTGCAGCGAGCACGCGCCATCGTGACCCAAGGAGCCTCGGCAGGGGAAGCGACGAAGGCAGCGCGGCCCCCGGTATTCTTCCGCAGGGAGGCTGAGTTTGGACAGGCGTTGCGGATTTGGAGCGACGAGGCGCTCCAGACGGTGTGCAGTCGGGTGTGGGAGGCTGAGCGGGCATGCAAACGGACGGGAAGTCCCGCCGATACGTTGGCGCGCAGCATCGTGCTCGGGATTGCTCAGCGAGCAGTGATCGCCAGGCAGCGGCGATCACTGCAGTGAAGTGGGTCGCGCCGGTGATTTGTGCGAGCGAATTTTACTCGGTGATGCCTTTGTGGACACGCCCCTGGCTGGCCAGCGTAGCTCTACGGTCAGGTTCCGTTCATTAGCAAGGCAACGACTCCGTCTAGCTGATCAAGGGTGCGGTAGTGGATGCGGATGTTGCCGCCCTTTCCGTCGAATGTGATGTCAACCTTCAAGCCGAGACGGTCAACGAGGTCGCGCTCGAGGGCAGCGGTTTCAGCGTCCTTGGCGGAGCGGCGTGAACCAGCTCCGGTTGACTTGGCGACCCGCGCGGGGGCGAGGGCCTCGGTCTGACGGACGGAGAGGCCGCGAGCAATGACGGTAAGTGCAGCCTTTGCCGGATCTGGAAGACTCAGCAGAGCTCGAGCGTGACCGGCGGAAAGTGCGCCCTTACGAACTTCTTCTTGGACGGTGATGGGCAGCTGGCGAAGACGGAGGGTGTTGGCAACATGACTGCGGGACTTGCCGACTGCTTCTGCCAGGCGTTCCTGGGTCAGGCCGAACTCCTCGGTGAGCCGATGATAGCCTTGCGCTTCCTCGATGGCGTTGAGGTCTTGGCGCTGAAGATTCTCCACGAGTGCGGCAGCCATGGCCTCGGCATCGGACAACGAGCGGATTAGTACGGGGACGGCGTGCAATCCGGCCTGCTGGGCGGCGCGCCAACGGCGTTCGCCGGCGATGATCTGAAAGCGGTCACGGCTTGTGGGGTGAGGTCGGGCAAGAAGCGGCTGGAGAATGCCGCGAGCGCGGATAGAGTCAACGAGCTCAGCCATGCCGGCCGGGTCAAAGTCGCCGCGCGGCTGGAACGGACCGGGCTCGAGGTGTTCAACCGGTGTGTCCGTGACACCGGGTGCCGCGTTGGCTCGGGACGGTGATGGCGCATCGCCCATCAGTGCGGCTAAGCCCCGTCCGAGTCTGGGGCCGGGTTCCTTGCTCATTGCCGCGCCTCCAACAGGGTTCTCTCACGTCGCAACAGCTCCGCAGCTAAGCGAACGTAGGCCTGGGCGCCAGGCGAGCGGTAGTCATATAGCAGCACCGGCTTGCCATGGCTGGGTGCCTCGGAGATCCTAATGTTGCGTGGAATGACGGTCTCGTAGACTTGCGTTCCAAAGAATCCGCGCGCATCGGCGGCGACGAGGTCCGATAGGTTGTTCCTACGGTCGAACATGGTGAGCACGATGCCTTGGACCATGAGGACAGGGTTGAGGGCTTGTCGCACCCGCTCGACGGTGCGCATCAACTGGCTGAGGCCTTCCAGTGCGAAAAACTCACACTGCAGTGGAACCAGGACGGCATCTGCGGCGACGAGTCCATTCAGGGTCAAGAGTCCGAGGCTGGGTGGGCAGTCAATCAAGATGTAGCTGAAATGGGATAAGTCATCCGAGCGAAGCGCGGTTCGGAGGCGGTACTCGCGTTGTTCGAGGGAGACAAGTTCGATCTCGGCACCGGCAAGGTCCAGTTCCGCAGGTATGATTGAAAGGCCAGGCACGAAGGTAGGACGGATCGCGGAGACCGGCGGGGCTTCGTCGACGAGGAGTGCGTATGTGCCCGTCTCACGTTTACTCGGGGGAAAGCCGATGCCAGTGGAAGCGTTTCCCTGAGGATCGAGGTCGACCATGAGTACCGTCTGTCCGGCGGCGGCCAAGGCGGTTGCCAGGTTGATTGTCGTAGTGGTTTTCCCGACCCCGCCTTTCTGGTTGACTATGGCAATGATGCGAGGGCGGGGCGGTAGCGCCGGGGGGCCCAAATGGGTTTCGCTGTGAGGAGTGTCAGCCACGCGATATCTCGCTCAGTCTGAGGATTCGGGCGAAGGGGTCAAGCGGGCTGGGCCACTGTTCGATTCGCATTTGCCATTGGCGGGTAGCTGTCGTCAATTCCTCTTCCGCTGTGCGGCCTTTTGGAAAGACGCAAACGCCGTCCCGAGTGAGCAGGGGCGTTGCCCAGGTGAGCAATGTTGTAAGGGGTGCCAGGGCGCGAGCGGTGATCAGTTGTGCGGGCTGTAGTGTCAAGTTTTCTATGCGCTCGGCGTGGACCTGAACAGGTGCTGCGGTAATGCGGGCTGCTTCGCGTAAGAAGGCGGCCTTACGTTTGTCAGCTTCAACGAGGTCGAAGGGTAGGCCGGTGACGATCGCCAGAACAAGGCCTGGGAAACCGGCGCCTGATCCAAGGTCAATCGCGCTGCTGAATCCGTCTGGTAGATAGGGAAGCAGTGTCAAGGAGTCTCGAATGTGGCGTTCGTGGATGTGACGCTCGTCATTCTTCGAGATAAGGTTGATTGTACGGTTCCAGGTAAGGATGAGGGCGGCGAACCTGTCCAGTCTGTCCGCTGTTTCACGTGAAACAGCGCTGGGATCGCCGGGACGCTGTTTCACGTGAAACGCTCGGCGAGCTGTCCTTTGCGGAGGAACGCCAGGATCGCAGAGAGTGCCGCTGGCGTGATACCGGGAATACGGCTGGCGGCGCCGAGCGTCTCCGGCCTCGCCAAATTGAGCCGCTCACGCATTTCGGCGGATAGGCCCCCGATCGCGTGAAAATCCAGGGCGGACGGTAGCCCTACAGCCTCCTCCTTCCTGAAACCCGAGATGTCCTGCCGCTGTCGGTCCAGATAGCCCTCGTACACCGACGTTGCACGCAACTGCTCCAATGCTCGGTCTGACAACTTGCTCGTCCATGGGAAAATGCGCTTCGTATCGGCACAACCGATGCGGGAGTCAGCCAGCCAGCTCAGCGCGGACCGACGCTCCCCGTCGGCCGCAATATCGACGCCCCGCTTGCGCAGGTTACTAGCGGACAGCATTTCGGTGCGCGCGTGATGCTCCGCTTCTGTTACCGCGGATAGGTGGGTCTCGAATCGACACTGTCGATCGGGACCGACCACCGCCCACTGAAGCCCCTTGCGAGTCAGGCGTACGTCAGCGTTGTCCGCCCTCAGCGTCAGGCGATATTCGGCGCGCGAGGTGAACATCCGGTACGGCTCCGTCACGCCCTGGGTCGTGAGGTCGTCGATCAACACGCCGATGTAGGCCTCTGCCCGGTCAAAAGCCACGCAGGGCAGACCGGTGCAGCGCCTTGCGGCATTGATCCCGGCCATGATGCCCTGTGCCGCAGCCTCCTCGTAGCCTGTGGTGCCGTTCACTTGGCCAGCAAGGAACAGCCCAGGCACCTTGTGCAACTCCAGGCCCACCGTCAGGGCGCGCGGGTCGATGTAGTCGTACTCCACCGCATAGCCCGGTCGGAGGATCCGCGCCGCTTCAAGGCCAGGGATCGTGGCGACGAGCGCCTGCTGCACGGCATGCGGAAGACTCGTCGAGATACCGTTGGGATAGACGGTATCGTCATCCAACCCCTCAGGTTCCAAGAAGATCTGGTGATGCTCGCGGTCTGCGAAGCGGACCACCTTGTCCTCTATTGATGGGCAATACCGTGGGCCGCGTCCGGCAATCTGTCCGCCATAGACCGCAGACAGGTGCAGGTTGGCGCGGATCACCGCATGCGTGGCTGGTGTCGTCGCGGTCACTCCACATGCGATCTGCCGGTTAGCTACTGCGGTGGTCATCGTGCTGAAGAACGCCGGCTGGCTGTCACCGCGGTCTTCGCCGAGGCGGTCCCAGGCGATACTGCGCCCATCCAGCCGCGGCGGCGTGCCTGTCTTCAGGCGCCCCATCGGCAGGCAAAAAGCCTCAAGCCGCTTGGCCAGGCCGATGGCGGGCGCATCGCCAGCCCGCCCGGCCTCATGGCTTTCCTGCCCGATATGAATGCGCCCACGCAGAAACGTACCGGCTGTCAGCACAACGGAGCCGGCCATGATGTCGTGCCCGTTGGCGGTCACCACGCCTGACACCGCGCCAGAACGGTCGAGAATGAGATCCTCAACACTCGCCTCGACGATCTCCAGCCCCGCCTGCTCCGCCAATAATGTCTGGATGGCGGCACGATACAGGGCGCGATCGGCTTGAGCCCGCGGGCCCCTGACGGCAGGGCCCTTGCTGCGGTTCAGGAGCTTGAAGTGGATTCCGGCCAGGTCGGCGGCTCGGCCCATAAGACCATCCAGGGCGTCGATCTCGCGCACCAGGTGGCCTTTGCCGATGCCGCCGATTGCCGGGTTGCACGACATCTCACCGATCGTCGCCCGCTTGTGGGTCACCAGTATTGTTTTTGCACCCAGCCGTGCGGCCGCCGCAGCCGCCTCGCAGCCGGCATGCCCGCCGCCGATCACGATCACATCGCAGTGCCGCTTCATCGATCCACTCTCCTAAAGGCCAGCAGGGCAAGGTAGCCGCGTCTATTTGCCAATGCAGAACTGCCTGAAGACGGAGTCAAGAATGTCCTCCACCCCGACCCGACCTGTGATCCGGCCGATGGCACGCAATGCAAGCCGCAGATCCTCCGCCCGCAGTTCGGGATATGTGGCCGAACAGGCCGCAGCAAGCCTATCCGCGGCCGTCTGCAGTGCGGCGCGATGGCGCGCCCGCGTTAGCGGCGGCGGCCCCGCGGCCTCGGTCAGGGCCGCTGCCTGGGCTGCCAGATGCGCCAAAAACGGCTTCATGCCCGCGCCGGTGCGGGCACTGATCCGCATTGTATCCGCCGCCGACGGCCCATCGGCGGGCAGCAGGTCTGCTTTGCCGGTAACCCGGATCGTCAGCGCATGCGGCGCCAGGTCTGTCGGCGCCGCTTCGGTCGGTGTTTCCAACACGATCAGAGCATCGGCCGCCGCCGCCCTGTCGCGCGCCCGACGGACCCCTTCGGACTCAATGCTATCCGTTGTCTCGTGCAGCCCCGCGGTGTCCAACAACGTAACGGGCACGCCACCGAGATCGATGCGGGCCTCGATCACGTCGCGCGTGGTTCCCGGCTGTGGCGACACGATCGCGATGTCACGTTGCGCCAATGCGTTGACCAGGGTCGACTTCCCCGCATTTGGCGCTCCGACCACAGCAAACACCAGGCCATCGCGCAACCGCTCGCCGCGCCGATCATCGTCCAGATGCGCACGCAATTCGTTCAGCAGGCGCTGCATCGATTGCGCCAATGCCGCCTCCACCTCCTGCGGCAAGTTTTCGTCCGGAAAATCGATCAGGGCTTCCTGCTGCGCCAGCATCTCGGTCAGCGTGGAGGACCAGCCGCCCAACAATGCACCCAGCCCGCCCTCCATCTGGCGCAGTGCTTGGCGGCGCTGCGCTGTTGTCTCGGCGTCCACCAGATCAGCGATCGCCTCGGCTTCGACCAGGTCCAGCCGGCCGTTCAGGAACGCGCGGCGAGCGAACTCACCGGGTTCCGCTGGGCGAAGGCCCATGGCCACCAGCGCGGTCGCCGCATCCTGTTGAACAGCTCGCCCACCGTGCAGATGGAGCTCCGCGCTATCCTCGCCGGTGAAGCTGCTCGGACCTGGCAGCCATAGCACGATTGCCTTGTCGATCAGTGCACCGCCGGGATCACGTAGCGCACACAGACTCGCCCGCCGCGCCGCCGGCCGCCGCCGGCACAAGCGATTTAGTATGGCGCCACTTTCGGACCCGCTGATGCGCAACACCGCGATGGCGGCGCGGCCAGCCCCCGAAGCCATGGCGAAGATGGTGTCCTGCTGCTCGTTCACAGCAAATGTCAGATGGCTGGCCAGCTCGCTGAGGTCATGCAGCTGGCAGCAGTAGTTCCGGCACGCGCCCGCCGTCGCGCACATGGCGCTCCAGCACGGCATCGACATCCGCGGGGGAGGTGATCTTGTACCAAAGTCCCTCCGGATAGATGACCATGCAGGGGCCAAACTCGCAGCGATCCAGGCATCCGGCGAGATTGACCCGGACTTTGGCCAACCCCATCTCCTTCGCGCGTGCCTTCATGTAGTCGCGCAGCTTTTCTGAGCCGGCCGCGGCACAGGAGCCACGCTTATGGCCGTCCGGCCGACGGTTGCAGCAGACGAAGAGATGCGCGTCATAGAATTGCTGCCGATCGGCCGAGGGTTCGGGCGGGCTCATGGGGGATCTCCGTTGCGGACGGTGGGCGGCTTGGCCGCAGCCCGCCCCGTATCCCCGAAGCGGCGTTGACTTGCAAGGATGAGCATCGGAATGCTCGGCAGTTCGTGATCGGAGAAGTCGTAACGTTCTCCAATGATAACATTACGGATTTTGTTATCACGCCTTTCCCCCCCTAGTGTTCCAAATGGCGCCATCCGTCCTCATTTTTTTGCAAGCTCGTTTTTGCATCGACGCCGCGCCAGTCAGTAAGGCGACCCGCGCGCTGAGGACAGGCCGCCCGGCCATTTCGCCTATCGCAGGACCACGACCTTCGAGCGCGTGGCAGACGCCAGCCGTGCTGGCACTTGTAGCCCGCCGCTGCGTGATCCCGCCAACCGACCGCTGCGCCGCGCCAGCCCCTGGCCCCAGGGCAATCGGGTGAACAAGCAAGGCTCCGCCGGCAAAGAGCCGGAGGCCCTTTGATCCCAATTTTTTGGCCGCTGGCCGACCGCCGTCGCATCGCCGAGGACATGCACACTCGCCTCGGCAATGAGTCGGGACCAAAAAATGGGATCAAAAGGCCTCCGGCCCGTCACGCGACAGCGTGCTCCGCACGACGCCGGCGGAGCCTTGCTTTCTACCTGGGTGTTCACCCGATTGCCCTGCCCCTGGCGCCGCGCTTGACAGTGTCGGTGACGCGGTGCCATCGCTGCCTCTTGGCGTTCGGTTGGAATCCGCTTCCTTGCCTCAACAGCTGTCATTGCACTCCCCGGTTGGCGACCTGACAATCTCGGCAGATGGCGGGGCGATCGTGTCCATCGACTGGGGCTGGGTTGCGGACCAGCAGGAAACTGAGCTCCTGACCGAGGCGCGGCGCCAGCTCAACGACTATTTTGACGGCAAGCGCCACAGCTTTGATCTGCTCCTGGCGCCCTCCGGCACCGAGTACCAACGCCGCGTTTGGCAGGCCCTGTGCGACACCCCGCCCGGCACCACCCGCACCTATGCCGATATCGCTCGCACCGTGGGCGGCAGCCCGCGTGCCGTCGGCGGCGCCAACGGTCGCAACCCGATCCCGATCGTCATCCCCTGCCATCGCGTCGTCGCAACAACTGGTATCGGCGGCTATTCCGGTGGCGATGGCCTGCCCACGAAGCGGTTCCTGCTGGCGCTCGAATGTGCTGCTGGAGCCGCGGACGACCTGTTTCGTACTGATGGCCGGCAGTGACCGGCCGAACCTGCCCCCATTGCAGCAATATGGAAGCCCGATGACCCAGGCCATTCGTATCCACGCCAACGGCGGCCCCGAGGTAATGCTATGGGAGGATGTCCCCACGCCGGAACCCGGGCCCGGCGAGGCGCTGGTCCGTCATGAGGCGGTCGGGCTCAACTACATCGACGTCTATTTTCGCACCGGCCTCTATAGGGCGCCGCTCCCTTCGACCCCGGGCATGGAGGCCGCCGGCGTTGTCGTTTCCGTCGGCGCCGGGGTAAGTGAAGTGAAGGCGGGCGACCGCGTTGCCTATGCCGGAGGGCCGATCGGCGCCTATGCCACCGAGCGCGTCATCGCTGCCGACCGCTTGGTGGTCCTGCCGGACGGGATCGATGCCAAGACCGGTGCTGCGATGATGCTCCAGGGCATGACCGCGCAGTACCTGCTTCGCCGCACCTATGCTGTGAAGTCAGGCGATCCTATCGTCGTGCATGCCGCCGCCGGCGGGGTGGGGCTCATCATGTGCCAATGGGCCCGCCATCTGGGCGCCACGGTGATCGCCGTGGTCTCGACACCGGCCAAGGCCGAGGTGGCGCTGGCCCATGGCGCCGCCCACGCGGTGATTGGCCACGCTGACCTACCGGCCCAGGTCAAGCGCATCACCGGCGGCGCCATGGTGCCGGTGGTTTATGACAGCGTCGGCCGCGACACCTTCGCGGCCAGTCTGGATTGCCTGGCGCCGCTCGGGCTGATGGTAAGCTACGGCAATGCCTCCGGCCCGGTCGCCTCCTTCGACCTCGGTGTGCTCGCCGCCAAGGGCAGCCTCTATGTCACCCGCCCCACCCTTGCCACCTACACCAGCAAGCGCAGCGACCTCGTCGCCACGGCGAATGACCTGTTCGCCGTGGTCAAGTCCGGCGCGGTCAAGGTCCGGGTGAACCAGACCTACCCCCTGTCCCAGGCCGCCACCGCCCATACCGCCCTCGAAGCACGCCAAACGACCGGCAGCACCGTGCTCATTCCCTGACCGCCAGGCGGCCGACGGGAACTCGTCGGCCCCCCTAGGGCCGTGCAGCAGGCGGCGCTGCGGCCGGAGGCGCTGCACCCGGGGCCGCGCCGGTTGCTCCCGTGCCCGCAGGTCCCGCGCCCGCAGGTCCCAAGCTGGGCGGCGGCGCCCCGCGCAACCGTGCCAAATCGGCAGCAACCCTTCGGTTGCCAGGTTGCAGTTCCATGACCTTGACGAGCGCACAGATCGCCTCCGGCCGCCGGCCCAAAGTCGCCAAGGACAAGCCGCGGCCGTACAGCGACCCGGCGTCATTTGCCTTCTCCTTCAGCAACAATTCGAACACCGCCAGCGACTGGTCGGCGCGGCCAAGGTCGAGCAAGGTCCCGCCCCGCATCGCAGTCGCGGTCCCGTCACGCGGCGAAATGCGCAGGATGACCACCGACGCCGGGGGCCGACTGCAAATATGGAACAATCGCTTCGCCGCCATGCTCGAGCCGCCCGATGGCGCCGGACCGCAGCAGCTGCCCGCACCCGGGCTGCATGCCGGCATGACGATCCGCAATGCCTTGGCGCGCTGCCATCACAGCGTCGCCGCCCTGGCCCTCGCGCCTCCCACGGAGCAACAGGCCAACACCCACCAGAGCATCGTGGTGCGCGACCGCGCCGTGGTGATCCGCGCCCATTGGGTCCGCATGCGCGATGGCGGCTGGTTGGGCACATACGAAGACATCACCCGCATCCAGCGCAACGAGGCGCGGCTGATCCACCTGGCGCGTCACGATCTGTTGACCGACCTGCCCAATCGGATCGTCCTGCGCGAGGCCGTGGCCCGCGCCGCGGTCGGGCTGGCGCACGGCATCACCTTTGCCGTGCTGTCGGTCAATCTCGACCGCTTCCGTACCGTCAACGGCACGCTTGGTCACGAGGCCGGCGATGCCCTGCTGCGGGAGGCCGCAACGCGGCTTCAGCGCCAAGTCCGGACCGGCGATACCGTTGCGCGGATCGGCGCGGACAGCTTCGCCATCGTCCAGACCGCGCTCGCCGAGCCCGTCAGCCCCGAATCCTTCGCCCAGCGCCTGATCGAGGTGCTCAGTGAACCCTACGCGGTCGACAACGCCACAGTGATCGTCGGCGCCTCAGTCGGGATCGCCCTGCCGGCGCCGGGATTGGACCAGGCGCCGGTCGACGCCGACGCGTTGCTGCGCAACGCTGACCTCGCCCGCCAGCAAGCCCGCCAGGATGGCGGTGGCGCGGTGCGCTTCTTCGCGCCCCAGATGGACACCAACGCCCAGGAGCGGCGCCTGCTGGAGATCGACCTGCGCCAGGCGCTGGAACGCCGCGAGTTCGAGCTGCACTACCAGCCGCTCATTTCGGTGCACAGCCGCCGCATCAGCGGCTTCGAGGCGCTGCTGCGCTGGCACCACCCGGTGCGCGGCATGGTGCGGCCGGACATGTTCATCCCGCTGGCCGAGGAGGTCGGGCTGATCGCGGCGATCGGCGAATGGGTGCTGCGCCGGGCCTGTGCCGAGGCAGCGCGCTGGCCGGAGGGGATCAGCGTGGCGGTCAATCTCTCGCCGCTGCAATTCACCCGTGACGGGCTGGTGGAACAGGTTCAGTCGGCCATCGCCGAGGCTGGCATCGCACCGCAGCGCCTGGAGCTGGAGATCACCGAACGGGTGCCGCTGCGCGAGAACACCGACACCCTGGCCACGCTGCACCGGCTGCGGGCGCTGGGCGTGCGCATCTCGATGGATGATTTCGGCACCGGCTACTCGTCGCTCAGCTATCTGCGCAGCTTCCCCTTCGACAAAATCAAGATCGACAAGAGCTTTGGCCACGGCATGGATGCCGGGTCCGCCGGCACCGGCGAGAGCGAGGCGATCGTGCGCGCCATTGCCGGGCTCGGCATGTCGCTCGGCATCGCCACCACCGCGGAGGGGGTGGAAACGGTGGCCCAGCTCAATGCCCTGGTCGCCGATGGCTGCACCGAGATGCAGGGCTATCTGTTCAGCCCGCCACGCCCGGCCGGCGAGGTCGCCCGGCTCCTGGCCGCTGCCGATTCCTGGCCGGGTGCGACGGACGCTGCATCGAAGCCGGCGGGTACGAAGGAGACGCCGCTGGACCCATCGCGGCAATTGGTGCGCGCGGCCAGCGCCTGACGATCAGGGCAAGGCGGCGAGCCGGGTCGCCACGCGCCGCGCCGCCGCGCCGATTGCCTGCCGCAGCTCCGGCCCGGCCGGAAAATATGCAAGTAGCGGCGCCAGCTCCACCACCGCGTCCAGCAATACGGGCGAACCCGGCACGTCCGCGCCGTCCAACGCCCGCCGCACCCGCAGCAAGTGCCGTCGTCGCGGGTCCAATGGCGGATCCGGCGTCATCGCGAAACCGCGCCGGCCGTCGCCGATGCCGGCCGCCGCGAGATCGGCGCGTGCCCATCCCGCCGCCACGGGCGGCGCCACCACCCCGTCGACCACCAGCTCCAGCGCCACCGGACGTCCAGACCCGTCATCGGCCCAGCCCTCGACGAGGCCAGCGCTGACGGCATCGATACTGCCCAGCACCGCGCCCACGCCACGGGCGCCAATTTGGCGACGCAGGTCGAACAGCACCGCGTCGGGCGGGCGCGGCGCCGTCGGCTGCGTGCCCAGGCACATTCCCCCGGCTGGCACAGCCGCGCCGCGGACCGACAGGCTGTACACGTCCAACGCTGCGACCGGCGCCGGCCGAGTCAGCCCGACTCCATCTACCAGCCACTTGGCCGCCACACCGGCGGGGGTAAGCGGTTGATCCGCCAACGCCACCACATCGGCATCCGGCTCCCCCGCGCCCAGCGCCCCGGCAGCAATCCTCACCGGCCACAGCGCTGAGCGTGCCAGCAACTCGGCCACTGACAGCCGGATCCGTCCGATCGCCTCCGCCCGCAGCGTCGTGCCGTCCTGCGCCGTCAGGACCGCCCCTGGCAACAGGCGCTCTACCGTAACCGGCCCGTCCAGCGTCAGCAGCCGCGTACCGGCGATGCACAGCCAGGTCGCCATCACAGCCGCCACGGCACGGGAAGGTCGGCCACCGCGGGACCGAACCAGGATTGCGGCTCAGACGGGCGGAAGCGCCCGTGCTCGCGCGCGCTGACGCAGCTGCGGGTGGCGGCGACCGCCGCTTGCCAGGGGATGCCGGCCGGCGTGTCGGCCATGCTGCCCAGCAGGCACTCGTCGAAAAAGGTGAACACATTGCCCGCGCCACAGCCGAAGGAGGGGCGGTCGGCCCGGGCCGCCGAGATGACCACGCGGTTGGGCCGCAACATGGCACCGCGCAGATAGGCGCCGCTGAAGCAACCGGACAGAACCACGACGGTGGGCGCCGAGCCGCAGCCGCGCGTCAGGGCTTCATCCAGCGCCGCCGGTGCCAGGTGGGGCTCAGCGGCAAGGCGCGGCAGATCAAGCCCGACGCGCGGCGAGCCGTGCGAGGTGGCGAAGACCAGGCAACCCTGGCCGGGGCCGGGAGCCATGCGCGCGATAGCCGCCAGTACCGCTGGCGCGGTGGCCAGTGCGGCACCCTCGGCCATCACATCGTCGCGCGCGCTCAGGCGCTGGATATCGTCTGGCGCCACGCCGGCGAGGCTCTGCAGCATCGCGCCCATCCTGGCGGTCGCATTGTCGAAGGCGCGGATCGAGGGGTCGCCGGCGACCAGCACCACCTTGTAGCGCGATGGCGCGGCCAGCGTCTTGGCCTCGTCGGCGGCTGGCGGCACCGCAGCACAGCCTGCAAGCAGGGTTCCGATGGCCGCGACCAGCCCTGCCGTCCTGCCTCGCATCGCGCGGATCCTTGTCATGACGGCGCATCATCGCGCGCGCGGGCCGCGGTGGAAAGATCGCGGCTTGATCCCGGCGGAAGCAACGACCACGCTGGCGCGGTCATCGCTGGATCCGTGCCATGCCGCCAATCACCCGCCGCATTGCTATCGCCATGCTGAGCCATGAGGGCAACAGCTTCACGCCGGTGCCAACCGACCTCGCGGCGTTTCGCTCCGGCACTTTTGCGATCGGCGAGGTTGAGGCGCGCGCCGCGTTCCAGGGTAGCGAGAGCGAGATCGGCGGGGCGCTGGAATTTCTGGACGCCAACCCGGATTGGTCGGGCGAATTCCTGCGCATGGCCCAAGCGGGACCGGCGGGGCCGCTGCCGCGCGCGACCTATGAGACGATCATGGACGGCATCCTGCCGGCGCTGGCGGCCACGCGGTATGACGCCGTCTATCTGGCGCTGCATGGCGCGATGCTGATCGACGACGAACCGCGCGGGGATTTGGAGACCATCCGGCGGGTGCGTGCCGCCATTGGGCCGAATGTCCCGCTGGGGGCCAGTTTCGACCTGCATGGCAACATGGACCCGGAGATCGCCGCATTGCTGGATTTCGGCGCCGGCTACAAGACCCACCCGCATATCGACCAGCGGCCGACGGCGCTGCGTGTACTGGGCGTTTTGGCCCGCTGCGTGATCGAGGGGCTGCGGCCCAGGGGGGCGATTGCGGCGATGGGGGCGATCCTGCCGAGCATCAACATGCGTACCGCCGAGGGGCCAATGGCCGAGCTCGAGGCGTTCGCCGCCGGGCTGGAGGCGGGCGATCCCAACCTGTTGGACGTCTCGACCTTTGGCGGCTTCACCTATGGCGACACGCTCTCGGCCGGGGCGACTGCGATGGTCTGGCATGCCCACGATGCGGCGAGGGCGCAGGCGGTGGCCGTGGCGCTGGCCGGGCAGATGAAGGCGCGGCGGGGGCGGTTCTTCATCCGGCTGCCGAGCGCCGCGGAGGGGATTGCCCAGGCTGTGGCCGGTGGAAAATTCCCGATTGCGGTGACCGATCCCGGCGACAATGCCGGCTCGGGCGGGATCGGCGACACGCCCGGGGTGTTGCGCGCGCTGCTCGACGCCGATGTCCAGGTGCCGGCGGTTTTTGCCTATATCACCGATCCCGGGCTGGTGGAGCGGGCGCAGCAGGTGGGGATTGGCGGCGATCTCTCTGGCACGCTGGGCGGCCGGTTGACGGATGCCTATGGGGCGCCGGTGGGGTTCAACGGGACGGTCCAGGCGCTGACGGACGGCAAATTCCGCAACACCGGGCCGATGATGCGCGGGGTGATGAGCAATTTCGGGCCGACGGCGCTGATCTCGTTGGCGGGGACGCCGGGCGGCCGGCATGTGCGGGTGATTATCACGACCTATAGCCGGTTGCCGCATGATCCCGGGTTGCTGGCGTTGCACGGGATCGCGCTGGAGGACGTGAGTCTGTTGTGCGTCAAGGCGAAGAACCATTTTCGCGCGGCGTTCGCGCCACTGTTGGCTGACATCATCGATGTCGATGCGCCGGGGCCTGCGGCGCTGGAGATCCGGGGGTTCCGGTTCCGCCATGCGCCTCGGTCGCTGTATCCGTTGGCCGGCTGAGCCGATGCCCGACGCCGCTGTGGCGCGTGACCTGGCGTATCTCGGCTTGCCGCCGCGCAACTGGGTGGTGGGGGTGGCTGGTCCCGATGGCAAGCCGGCGCTGGATGTGCTGGTGGTCGGTGCCGGGATGTGCGGCATTGCTGCGGCGGCGGCGTTGATTCTCAAGGGCGTGCGGAACATCGCGGTGCTGGACGAGGCGGCCCCTGGGCAGGAGGGGCCGTGGATGAGTACGGCGCGGATGGCCACGCTGCGCAGCCCGAAGCATCTGCCGGGGATCGCGCTGGGGATTCCGTCGCTGACGTTTCGGGCCTGGTTCACGGCGCGGCGGGGCGAGGCGGCCTGGGAGGCGTTGTACAAGATCAGCAATGGCGACTGGCAGGACTATCTGTCCTGGTTGCAGGCTGTGTTGGCGTTGCCGGTGCGGCATGTGGTTTCGGTCCAGGCGATCGCGCCCGCGGGAGCGCTGTTCCGGGTGGGCACGTCGGGCGGGCCGGTGTTCGCGCGGCATGTGGTGCTGGCCACCGGGCGGCTGGGGACTGGGGGGATGCTGGTGCCTGACTTTGTCGATGCCAGGTTGTGGCCGGATCGGGCGGGGCATACGGGGGAGGTGATTGATTTCGGGCGATTGACGGGACGGCGGGTGGCGGTGCTGGGGGCGAATGCCTCGGCGTTCGATGCCGCGGCGGTGGCTTTGGAGGCGGGGGCGGCAGGGGTCGACATGTATTGCCGGCGGGCGGAGTTGCCGCAGGTGAACAAGAGCCGGGGGGCGACGAATCCTGGGTCTTTCGAGGGGTGGTCGGGGCTGTCGGCTGCCGAGCGGTGGGCGCTGATGGTTTATCTGCATGACGAACGCTCGCCGCCGCCGCATGAGAGCGTGCATCGGGTGTTGAAGCAGTCGGGGTTTCGGCTGCATCGGGGCAGTCCGGTGGCGTTCGCGCGGCGCGATGACCGGGGGGTTGCCATCGGGTTGCCGGGCGGGACGGCGGGGGCGGATTTCCTGGTGGTGGCGACGGGGTTTGCCGTCGATCTTTCGCGGCGGGCGGAGTTGGCCGATGTCGTGCCGCATGTGGCGCTGTGGCGGGATGTGTATCCGGCGCCGGCGGGTTTGGAGCGGGCGGAGCTGGGGCTGTATCCGTTCCTGGGGGACGGGTTCGCGTTGACCGAGAGGATCGCCGGGGCGTGCCCGTCACTGGCGCGGCTCCATGTGTTCAACCATGCGGCCTATGCCTCGATGGGGCCGATTGCCAGTGATGTCCCGGGCGTTTCGGCGGCGGCGGGGCTCTTGTCGACGGCGATCGTGCGGGCGCTGTTCCGTTCGGATCGCGATGCTTTGCAGGCGCGGCTGGCGGGCTTTGCCGAGCCGGAGCTGGAATCGACGCCGTTCTTTGCGCCGCAGGATTTGCCGCGTGGTGGTTGATATTCCGATATCGTAACAAAATTGCCATGCGCCTGCGACTTGGCCGAGCGGGTCTGTTGGCTGAGGAGGGCGCGGGGGGTCGCGGGCCGGGCGCCGGCGCGGCGCTGGCGGCTTGGACTTCCAGTTGGGTGCGGGCGGCGGCGCAGGCCAGGTGGTGGGGGTGGTGACCGCAGTCTGGTGCTGGTGCGGGCGCACGCGGGCTCTGTTGCGGGTCGTACGGACGGAATGGCGGCGCGCGCGGGGTGTGGGGCGGCCGGGCATGAGGCGGCCGGGCATGAGGCGGCAGTCGGTGGGTCGCGGGGTCGGGAGGGGGAGCAGGCCAGCCTCCCAGCGGAGAACCAGGGCCTCAAGGCTGGTGAAGAGCCGGGCCAGGCAGGCGCGATGACGAAGGCATGAATGGCGGCCGGCACCCAGGCGCACTTCCCCTGTGCCTGCACAATGGTGCGCAGGCCGGCGACCTGGGCGCCGAGGGAGGGGGGTGTGGGTTTCATGGGTAAAATAATAACTAACCGCCTCACGATTGTCAAGGGGAACTTCATCGGCTGCGGCAAATTTTTTGTGAGCGGGGAGGGTGGAAGGGTCTTCTCCTTCTCCTTCTTTCCTCCCTTGACGAAACCGCATGGCGGGCCTTTTGTCCGCCTCCTTTGATCCCCTGGAGGCACGACGATGGCGGCGCAGTTCTGGTACGATGGTCGTTGGACCCACGAGGACATCAAACTCACCGGGCCTGCGGATCATTCGTTCTGGCTGGCGTCCATGGTGTTCGACGGGGCGCGGGCGTTCCATCGCTGTGCGCTGGACCTGGCGTTGCATTGCCATCGGGTGATCGCCTCGGCCAAGGCGCTGTCGCTGACGCCGACGATGACCGGCGAGGAAATCGAACGCCTGGCGCTGGAAGGAATAAAACGCTTTGCCGCCGATGCCGAGCTTTACATCAAGCCGATGTTCTTCACCCAGGGTGGCTCGATCGCCACCGGCAGCGCCAAGACCGCGTTTGTGATGCACATCTTCGAGGCCCCACTGCCGGGCGATGAGGGGTTCTCGGCCACCTTGTCGCCGTTGCGCCGGCCGGCACCGGAGATGGCGCCGACCGATGCCAAAGCGTCCTGCCTATACCCCAACTCCTCGTGCGCGACCCGCGAGGCCGAGCAGCGCGGCTTCGAGCCCGCAGTGATGCGCGACCCCTGGGACAATATCGCCGAGTTCGCCTTCGCCAACCTCTGGATCGTCAAGAACGGCGTGGCGCTGACGCCGGCCGATAACAAGACCTTCCTGGCCGGGATCACCAGGCTGCGCACCATGGCGCTGCTGAACGAAGCAGGGATCGAAACGCGTGAAGCAACGCTGAGCGCCCACGACCTGGAGGATGCTGACGAGATTTTCAGCACCGGCAATTACGGCAAGCTGGTCGCCTGCACCCGATACGAAAACCGGGCGCTGAACGCGGGGCCAGTGTTCCAGACCGCCAAGCGACACTACTTCGAATGGGCGGAAACCACGCGCATCGACTGAGCCCTAGGGGAGGAAGGCCAGGGCTCTGCCCAGGACCCGCTGGGGCCTGAGGCCCCAGACCCCCATCCGTAAAGCGCC
>CAXNGD010000010.1:0-19948 GCA_964201575.1 Acetobacterales bacterium
GAGCGCCTCCGGGAGAGGGTCCAGGGACCTCGGGTCCCTGGTGGGGTCCTCCGTGGCGCGGCTTCGCGCCGCGACGGCAAAGCCCCGGCCTTGCTGGCTTCCCTGGCGGCGCGCGCTTCGTTGCCTCAGGGGGGCGGATCGGCTATCGCGTCTGACGATGAGTGCCAGTTCCCATTTGCAGCCCAGTGACCGCGTGGTTCTCGACCTGTCGGCGAACCAGAGCTGGGCCGATCGTCATCGCACCGCCTGGCTCGATCTGCGCGACGGGTTGCGGCAGTGGCGGCTGATCTGGGCCCTGGCCTGGCTCGACATCCGGCTGCGCTATCGCGGCTCGATGCTGGGTCCGTTCTGGCTGACGATCTCCACCGGCACGATGGTGGCGTCGATGGGGCTGTTGTATGCGGTGCTGTTCGGGCTGGAGCTGCGCGACTACATCCCGTTCCTGGCGCTGTCGCTCGTGTTGTGGAACTTCCTCGGCGCGCTGGTGGGCGATGCCTGCACCGGCTTTATCGTCAATGAGGGGATGATCCGTTCGGTGCGCATGCCGTTCACGCTCTATGCCGGGCGGATCGTGGTGCGCAACGTGGTGGTGCTGGCGCATAATGCGGTGGTGGTGCTGGTGGTGTTCCTGGCGCTGTGGACCTGGCCGGGCGGCACAGCGCTTCTGGCGTTGCCTGGACTGGTGCTGTGGCTGGTCAATGCGCTGGCGCTGACCCTGCTGCTGGGCGCGGTGTGTGCGCGGCTGCACGATATTCCGCCGATCGTGGCCAGCGTGATGCAGATGGCATTCTTCGTCAGCGCGGTGATCTGGAAGCCGGCGCAGCTTGGCGTGCATGAATGGGCGCTGGCGTTCAATCCGTTCTTCAGCCTGTTGGAGATTGTGCGCGGCCCGCTGCTGGGCACGGTGCCGAGCAATCTGGTGATCGCCTGTGCCCTGGGCTATTCGGCGGCGTTGTGCCTGACGACGTGGTTCGTGTTCGCGCGGGTGCGCGGGCGCATTGCGTTCTGGTTGTAGGCGGATGGCCGACAACACGATGCCCGGCAACACAATGAGAGGCGATGCCGCCGCAGCGATCGATGTCGAGGGCGTCAGCGTCAGTTTTCCGCTGTATTACGGCAATGCGCGCAGCCTGAAGAAGACGGTGATCTCCTCGGTGACGGGGCGAATGGCGGCTGATGCTAAGAACCGGGTGGTGGTGGAGGCGTTGCGCGGCATTGACCTGCATCTGCGCCCGGGCGACCGGCTGGCGCTGGTGGGGGGCAATGGGGCGGGCAAGACCACGCTGCTGCGGGTGCTGGCGGGGATCTATGAGCCGGTGGTGGGGCGGATGCGGGTGCGCGGCTCGCTCAATGCGCTGCTGGATCCCAATCTGGGAATGAACCCCGAGCTGACCGGGCGCGAGAACATCATGTTGCGCGGGCTGTATTTCGGCCTGGATCGCAATGCGATCGAGGGGCTGGCCGAGGATGTGGCGCGGTTTGCCGAATTGACGGATTTTCTCGATTTGCCGATCCGCATCTATTCGTCCGGCATGGTGGTGCGGCTGGGGTTTGCGTTGGCCACCGCGGTGCGGCCGCAGGTGCTGTTGATGGATGAATGGTTCCTGGCCGGCGATGCCGGGTTCATGGAAAAGGCGCGGGTGCGGCTGGAGAACCTGGTGCGCGGGGTGGAGATCCTGGTGCTGTCGTCGCACATGACGGATGTGGTGTTGCAGTGGTGCACGCGGGCGATCTGGATGGACCAGGGCCGCATCCGCGTCGACGGGCCGCCGGCCGAGGTGCTGGAGCAATATCTCGGCCATCCCGTCAAGCTGCCCGAGGCACTACCACCAGCCGGCTGATGGGCTGAGGAGTTTGGCGATGCGCCTGTTCACCGATTGGAACCACCTGCCGCACAGCGCGCGCGGCGCGACCATTGCGCTGGGCAATTTCGACGGGGTGCATCGCGGCCATGCCCAGGTGCTGCGCGCCGCCGCCGCCGCGCGGCCGGATGCGCCGCTGGCGGTGCTGACCTTCGAGCCGCATCCGCGCGAGGTGTTTCGCGGCGACGACCCGCCGTTTCGGCTGACCTTGTCCACCGAGCGGGCGGCGGCGCTGGACGCCCATGGCGTGGCGCTGGTGTATGAGCTGGCCTTCGATCACCGCTTCAGCCTGATGAGCGCGGACAGCTTCGTGGCCGATGTGCTGCAGGCCGGGCTGGGCGCGCGGCATCTGGCCTGCGGTCCCGATTTCGCCTTTGGCCATCGCCGCGGGGGCGGGGTGGAGCTGTTGTCGGGGCAGGCGGCGGCGCGCGGGATCGGGCTGTCGGTGGTGCCGCCATTGGCCGATGCCGAGGGGGTGATCTCGTCGACCCGGATCCGGCGGGCTTTGCAGGATGGCTATCCCGAGCGGGCGACGGCGGCGTTGGGCCGGCCCTGGGCGATCCGCGGCGTGGTGGCGCATGGCGACAAGCGCGGGCGGACAATCGGGTTTCCCACCGCCAATGTCCCGTTGGGCCGGCATCTGGAGCCGGCGCGCGGGGTGTATGCGGTGAGCGTCAGCCTGGCCGATGGCCTTGTGTGCAAGGGCGTGGCGAATATTGGCCGGCGGCCAACGGTGAATGACGGGCCGGAGAGCCGGCTGGAGGTCAACCTGTTCGATTTCGCCGAGGATCTCTATGGCCAGGAGATCGGCGTGGCGCTGATCGCCTATCTGCGCGGCGAGCAGAAATTTTTCGGGCTGGATGCGCTGAAGGCCCAGATCGCCGCCGATGCGGAGCAGGCGCGCGCCTTGCTGGGCGCCGCGTAGCTTGCCGTTTTCGACGGCAAACGGCATACTCCCGTCCATGTTCGGGATCGTCATCGCGCGAATTAGCCGCCCGGCCGCTCGCTAGAGCGCCGGGTTCGAATTGTGCCCCTGGGGCGCATCCCATTTCCCCTGGCGGTTGCCTGACCGCGCGAGACATATCCCATGACCGACCAGACCACGACGGCCCCCCCTGGCCGCGACTACCGCAACACCGTCTTCCTGCCCGCCACCGATTTTCCGATGCGCGGCGACCTGCCGAAGAAGGAGCCGGCGATGCTGGCGCGGTGGGAGGCGATGGACCTCTGGGGCAAGCTGCGCGCCGCCTCGAAGGGCCGGCAGAAGTTCATCCTGCATGATGGCCCGCCGTACGCGAACGGCCATCTGCATATCGGCACCGCGCTGAACAAGATCCTCAAGGACGTGATCAACCGCACCCGGCAGATGGGTGGCTATGACGCCGACTACATCCCGGGCTGGGACTGCCATGGCCTGCCGATCGAGTGGAAGATCGAGGAGCAGTACCGGGCCGAGAAGAAGGACAAGGACGCCGTTCCCGTCCTCGATTTCCGCGCCGAGTGCCGCGCCTATGCCGCGCATTGGATCGGCATCCAGGAGGCGGAGTTCCGCCGCCTGGGCGTGCTGGGCGATTGGCCACAGCGCTATGCCACCATGGATCTGCCGAGCGAGGCGGCGATTTTCGGCGAGATCGGCCGGTTCCTGATGAACGGCGCTCTGTATCGCGGGTTGCGCCCGGTGATGTGGTCGCCGGTCGAGAAGACCGCGCTGGCAGAGGCCGAGATCGAGTACCACGACCACACCAGCGCCACGGTCACGGTGCGCTTCCCGATCGTGACCTGCCCGGTGGCGACGCTGAAGGGTGCGGCGATCGTGATCTGGACCACCACGCCGTGGACCATGCCGGGCAATCGCGCCATCGCGTTGGGCGAGGACATCGACTACGCGCTGGTGCGCATCGACAGCGCCAAGGAGGGTTCGCTCGCGGTGGCTGGCGAGCGCGTGCTGGTGGCACTGGCGCTGCTGCCGCAGGTCTCCGCCGATGCCGGGGTGGAAACGCATCACCTGATGCACGTCTATAAGGGGCGCGATCTGCTCGGCACGGTCTGCGCCCATCCGATGCGCGGGCGCGGCTATGACCACGATGTGACGTTGTATTCGGCGGAATACGTCACCACCGAGGCCGGCACCGGCTTCGTGCATATCGCGCCGGGCCATGGCGAGGAGGATTTCGAGCTCGGCCGGACGCATGGCATCGAGGTGCCGGACACGGTGGGCGAGGACGGCACCTTCAACGCCTGGGTGCCGCATTTCGCCGGGCTGCATGTCTATCGCGCGGCCGATGCGGTGTGTGCGGCGCTGACCGAGGCGGGCGGGCTGTTGCTGCGCGGCAAGCTGGTGCATTCCTATCCGCATTCCTGGCGCAGCAAGGCGCCGCTGATCTTCCGCGCCACGCCGCAATGGTTCATCCGCATGGACGGACCCGGCGCGATCCGCGCCAAGGCGTTGCAGGCGATCGCCGACACCGTCTTCGTGCCGGACCAAGGCCGCAACCGCATCGGCTCGATGGTGGCCTCGCGGCCGGACTGGTGCATCAGCCGGCAGCGCGCCTGGGGCGTGCCGATCGCCGTGTTCGTGGAGAAGGCGACCGGCGAAGTGCTGCGCGACCAGGCGGTGGTGGACCGGATTGTCGAGGTCTTCCGCACCGAGGGGGCGGATGCCTGGTACGCCTCGCCGCCGAGCCGCTTCTTGGGCGACGGGCGCGATCCCGCCGCCTATGAGCAGGTGTTTGACATCGTCGACGTGTGGTTCGAATCCGGTTCCACCCATGCCTTCGTGCTGGAAGCGCGCGGCATGCAATGGCCAGCCGACCTGTATCTGGAAGGCTCGGACCAGCATCGCGGCTGGTTCCATTCCTCGCTGCTGGAATCCGTTGGCACCCGGGGCGTGGCGCCGTTCAAGGCGATCCTGACCCATGGCTTCGTCATGGACGAGCAGGGCCGCAAGATGTCCAAGTCGCTGGGCAACGTCACGGCACCCGACGAGGTGACCAGCCAGTTCGGCGCCGATATCCTGCGGCTGTGGGTGATGTCGTCGGACACCGCCGAGGACATGCGCATCGGCAAGGAGATCCTCAAGCAGCAAACCGAACTGTATCGCCGCCTGCGCAACACGCTGCGCTGGCTGCTCGGCTCGCTGGACGGGTTCTCCGAGGCGGAGCGCGTGGCCGAGGCCGATATGCCGGAGCTGGAGCGCTGGGTGCTGCATCGCATCGCCGAGCTCGATGCGCTGATCCGTTCGGCGGTGCAGAGCTACGACTGGACCGGCGTCTATGCGGCGATCCACAATTTCTGCTCGTCGGACCTCAGCGCGTTCTATTTCGATATCCGTAAGGACGCGCTGTATTGCGACCGGCCGGACAGCCTGCGCCGCCAGGCCTCGCGCACCGTGCTCGACCACCTGCATCGTGCGCTGTGCACCTGGCTTGCCCCGGTGCTGGTGTTCACCGCGGAAGAAGCCTGGACGGCACGTTTTGGCGAAGCGGACAGCGTGCATCTGCAGGACTTCCCCACCATCCCCTCTGGCTGGCGCGATGATGCGCTGGGCGCCAAATGGGAGATGATCCGCGAACTGCGCCGGCTCGGCACCACCGAGCTGGAGGCGATGCGGGCGGACAAGCGCATCGGCTCGTCCAACCAGGCGGTGGTCACCATGGTGCTGCCGGACGAACAGGCCGGGCTGCTGAGTGCGGATGCATGGGCCGATATCCTGATCGTGGCCGGCACCCAGGTGCAGTCCGCCGCCGTGGCCGGGGCACGCGCCAGCATGGCGCCCGGCAGCAAATGCGACCGGTGCTGGAAGGTCCTGCCGGAGGTCGGCACGATCGCCGGCCATCCCGCCTTGTGCCGGCGCTGCGCGGACGCGGTCGATTCGGGCCTGGTAGGTCGGGCGGCCGAGTGAACCCCGCGCCCCAGGCCCGCCGGCTGCAGATGTTCGGCGCCATCGTGGCGCTGGACATCCTGATCCTCGACCAGGCCAGCAAATGGTGGGTGCTTGAGGTGTTCGACCTGCCGGAAAAGGTCTCGGTGGCGGTGCTGCCGATGTTGAACCTGACCATGGTGTGGAATCGCGGCATCACCTTCGGGTTGTTGAACAGCGACAGTGCCGTGGCCTCCACGGTACTGGCGGCGGTGGCGCTGGCGGTTGTGGTGGCGCTGGCGATGTGGCTGCGCCGGGCCGAGAGCATGGCGGTGGCGCTGGCGCTGGGGGCGGTGGCAGGCGGGGCGGTTGGCAATGTCATCGACCGGCTGCGCTTCGGCGCGGTGGTGGATTTCATTCATCTCCACGCCTGGGGCTGGTCATGGTATGTGTTCAATGTCGCGGATGCGGCAATCGTTGTCGGCGTCGGCGTGCTGTTGCTGGATTCGCTGTTGTCCGGACGCAGCCCGGGACCGCCGCGCCAACCCGTGCCTTGATGCCGACACCGCACAGCGTTAAGCAGGTGACCATGCGCCATAGCCCTTTCCCCGCCATTGCCCTTGCCCTGCTGCTGTTGAGCGGCTGCGGCGATGATGTGTCCCGCACCTTCGGCCTGCAGCGCGATGTCCCGGATGAGTTCCAGGTCACCACGCGCGCGCCGCTGTCCATGCCGCCCGATTTCACCCTGCGCGCGCCGCGCCCGGGTGCGACGCGGCCTCAGGAGCAGTCCGCGCGCGGTGGCGCGGAGTCGACGCTGGTGCCGCAGGCGGCGCTGGGGGCGCGCGAGGCCGGGCTGACGCCGGGCACCGCGGCGCTGATGCAGTCCGCCGGTCCGGCGGCGCCGGGCGATATCCGCGACAAGGTGGAGCAGGAATCGTCGCTGGAACGTCCGACGCGCAGCGTGGTTGACCGGCTGATGTTCTGGCGCAGCCCGTCGCAGGCCGGCGGGCTGACGATCGATCCGGCGCGCGAGGCCCAGCGCCTGCGCGAGAATGCCGCCCTGGGCCAGAACGTGACCGAGGGTGACAGCAAGATCATCCAGCCGAAGTCGCGCAGCCTGTTTGACCGGCTGTTCTAGAGCGACATCCGATCAGGTGCACACGCCTGATCGGATGTTTGACGCGGTTCGTGAGAGAGCGCGTGAGAGAGCTGGCGCGACAGCCTAGTACATGTGCTGCCCGCCATTGATCGACAGCGTTGAGCCGGTGATGAAATCCGCCTGGTCCGCGGTGAGGAACACCACGCCGCGCGCGATGTCCGCGGCCTGGCCCAGCCGGCCCACCGGGATGCGGGAGACAATTTTGGTGAGCACGTCCGGCGGAACGGCGCGGACCATGTCGGTGTCCACATAGCCTGGCGCGATCGCGTTTACGGTGATGCCGAAGCGGGCGCCTTCCTGGGCCAGGGCCTTGGTGAAGCCGTGGATGCCGGATTTGGCGGCGGCGTAGTTCACCTGGCCATACTGGCCGGCCTGGCCGTTGATGCTGCCGATATTGACCACGCGGCCGAACTTGGCGGCGCGCATGTCGTCGAAGGTCAGCTTGCATAGGTTGAAGCAGGAGCCGAGATTGGTGTCGATCACCGCATCCCACATGTCGCGGGTCAGGCGGCTCAGGGTGGCATCGCGGGTGATGCCGGCATTGTTGACCAGGATCTCGATCTTGCCGAGCTCGGCATGAATGGCGGCCACGGCGGCCTCGCATTCGGCATAGCTGCCGGCGTCGAACTTCTTCACCACGATGCCGGTCTCGGCACTGAATGCTGCCGCGGCGGCGTCGTTGCCGGCATAGGAGGCCACGACAATGCGTCCGGCCGCCTGCAACTGGCGGCTGATCTCGGCGCCGATACCGCGCGTGCCGCCGGTGACCAGTGCGATCCTGCTCATTCTGAATCCTCCCTGGGGCGCGGTGCGCCGATCTGAGACCATGCTGTACGCAGGGGCTCGACGGGATTCAAGCTATTCTACCGCGACCGGCAATATGGCCGAGACAGCGCCGTTGTCCGCATCGTCGGATGGAAGGGGCTCACGCGGCGCCAAGCTTGCGGCATACTGCCCCAGTGATGTCCCGCCCCCCCGCACCGCCCTCCCCCGAAGACCGCGAGGTCTCCGCCCTGTTGGCGCATGGCAGTGCCCTGTCGCGGATCGGCGAATGGGCACAGGCGGCGGCGCGCTACCATGCCGCGCTGGACATCGCGCCGGACTCCGCGGACGCCTATTTCCATCTCTCCACCGCCCGGGCGCAGATGGGCGACATCGCCGGCGCCATCGACTCGCTGAACGACTGCCTGGCCTTCGATCCCGACCGCGGTGCCGCGCGCACCAATCTTGGCCATCTGCTGCGCGCCATCGGCCAGCGCGAGTCCGCACTGGAGTCCTATCGCCGCGCCCTGTTCCTCAACCCGCACGACCCCGCCGGCCGGTTCAACATCGCCAATGTGCTGGCCGATCTCGACCGGCTGGAGGAGGCGGTGGTGTGGTACACCCAGGCGGCGGAGGCCGGCCATCTCGCGGCGTTCAACGCGCTGGGCACCGCTCATATGCAGCTGGGCGAACCCGGCGCGGCACTGCGCTGGTTCCGCATGGCGCGCCAGGCCGGCGATGGCGGCCGCCATATCCGCTTCGGCGAGGCGCTCAGCCTGCTCACCCTCGGCGATCTCAAGGCGGGGTGGGACGGCTACGAGACCCGCCCGGTGCCCACCCCGTTTCTCGGCGCGCGGGAAGCCACCCTGCGCTGGAACGGCAGCCAGCGGATCGCCGGGCGCACCTTGCTCATCTGGGCCGAACAGGGGATGGGCGGCACCATCATGTTTGCGCGCTACATCCCGCTGCTGCGCCAGCGCGGCGCGCGCGTCATCCTCACGGTCCAGGCCCCGCTGCTGGCGCTGGTGGCCGACCTCGCCGACCAGGTGGTTGCCGAGGGCAGCACCGTCACCTTCGACCTGCACTGTCCGCTGCCCAGCCTGCCGCGTGCCTTCGGCACTGACCTCGCGACGATACCGAACCGCACGCCCTATCTGAACACCGACATCGAGCGGGTGAAACAGTGGCATGCCCGCCTGGGTCCGCGACCGCGCGCAGGCCTGGTCTGGGCCGGCAACCCCGACCATGCCGGCGACCGCCACCGTTCGCTGTCGCGCGCGGATATCGCTCCGCTGCTGGAGGTCCCCGGCATTGCCTGGCACATCCTGCAGAAGGAGGTGACGGCCGAGGACGAGGTCATGCTGCCGGACAACCCCGCCATCGGCATCCCCGGGCCGGGCTTCGCCGATTTCGCTGATACCGCCGCCTGCATCGCCGCACTGGATCTTGTCGTCACCGTCGACACCTCGGTGGCGCATCTGGCCGGCGCGCTGGGCAAGCCGTGCTGGATCCTGCTGCCGCACGCGGCCGATTTCCGCTGGCTGCGCGATCGACAGGACAGCCCGTGGTATCCCTCGGTCCGGCTGTTCCGCCAACCGCGCCGCGGCGACTGGTCCAGCGCGATCGCCGCCGTGGTCGCCGCCCTGCCGGAGGTGCTGGCGCGACGATAGGCGCCATGCCGCCGCGGTCCGCGGATCAGATCTGCAGGTGCCGGGCGCGCGCGGCGTCATCGTCCATCAGCCCCGCCATCGTGCCCTCCCAGACGATCCGTCCGGTTTCCAGGATCACCGCACGGTCAGCCACCCGCGCCGCGAAGGCGAGGTTCTGTTCGGCCAGGAGCACGGTCACACCCTCGGCCTTCAGCGCCAGGATGGCGGCTTGCATCTGCTCAACAATGACCGGGGCGAGGCCTTCGCTGGGTTCGTCCAGCAGCAGCAGGCGCGGGTTGCCCATCAGGGTCCGGCCAATGGCCAGCATCTGCTGTTCGCCGCCGCTGATGCGGTTGCCTGGGCGGGAACGAAGGGCCGCGAGATTGGGGAAAAGGGCGAAGAGCCGCTCGGGCGTCCAGGGCGGGTGTCCCGGGCGCGGCGGGCGGCGGCCGACCTCCAGGTTCTCGGCAACCGTGAGATCGGGGAAAATACGACGCTCCTCGGGCACGTAGCCCAGGCCGAGGCGGGCGATGCGGCACGGCTCCCAGCCCGCGATGTCGGCGGTGTCCAGCCGGATGCGCCCGGCTTCGGGGCGGACCAGGCCGACCAGGGTCTTCATCGTGGTGGATTTTCCGGCGCCGTTGCGGCCCAGCAGCACCAGGATCGCGCCAGCTTCCAGCGCGAAGGAGACGCCGTGCAGGATGCGCGCGGCGCCATATTTGGCGCGGAGATTCTCGACCGTCAGCAACACATCGGGCGTGAGCATCAGGCGTGGCCGCCGAGATAGACGGCGCGGACTTCGGCGTTGGCGCGGATCTCGGCGGGCGCGCCCTGGGCGATCAGCCGGCCGCGATTGAGCACCAGGATGCGGTCGGCAGTGCCGAAGACGATATCCATGTCGTGTTCGGTGAACAGCACCGCCACATTCTGGGCCCGGGCGATATCGCGGGTCAGCGCCATCAGCGCGGTGCGCTCCGGGGGCGCCATGCCGGCGGTGGGTTCGTCCATCAGCAACAGGCGCGGCGCGTTGGCCAGGGCGACGGCGAGTTCCAGGCGCTTGAGATCGCCATAGGCCAGCACGCCGGCCGGGCGGCTGGCCTGGCTGTGCATACCGACCCTGGCCAGCAGGGCGTCGGCCTCCGGCCCGGCATGGCGGTCCGCAGCGCGCCAGAAACGCCAGATCCGGCGGTGATGGGAGAGCAGGGCGGTCTGGACGTTCTCGCGCACCGTCATCGAAGCGAAGGTGGCGGTGACCTGGAAGGTGCGGCCCACGCCGAGGCGCCAGACAGCACGCGGCGGCAAGGCGGTGATGTCATGGCCGGCGAGCAGGACCCGGCCCGAATCCGGGCGAAGCTGGCCGTTCAGCATGTTGAAGCAGGTGGATTTGCCCGCGCCGTTCGGGCCGATCAAAGCGAGGATTTCGCCAGGGGCGACAGCGAAGGACACGTCGACCACGGCATCGATCGCCCCGAAGCTCTTGCGCAGATGGCGGACCTCCAGGGCACTCATGCGCGGCCCCGGCGCAGCCGGTCCCATGCGGCGGCAGCACCACCGGCAATGCCGCCGGGAAACAGCAGCACCAGCAGCATGATCAGCAGCCCAAGCTTGAAGCGCCAGAACTCGCTGGTCAGCAGCCAGGAATGCAGCACCGTGAAGGACACCGCGCCAACGATCGGCCCGGCCATGGTTTGCACGCCGCCCAACAGCACGGCCACCAGGGCGTCGACCGAATGCGGGATGGCCATATAGGTCGGAAACACGCTGCCCTTGGCATAGGCGAACACCGCGCCGGACAGCCCCGCCGCCGCCCCGGCGATGACAAAGGCCGCCAGCCGCAGCCAGTCGGCGTCCAGCCCGATCGCGGCCGCGCGCAGCGGTGAATCGCGCGTGGCGCGCAGGGCGAAACCGAACGGGGCGAACAGCACGCGGCGCAGCACCAGCGTGGTGCCGATGCACAACGACAGCGCGAGCCAGTACATCGCCCAAGGCTCCACCGCCCAGCCCCTTGGCCACAATCCGAGAATGCCATTGTCGCCGCCGGTGAGCTCCACCCATTGGAAGCTGACCGCCCAGGCGATCTGCGCGAAGGCCAGTGTCAGCATGGCGAGATAGACCCCGGACATGCGCACCACGAAGCCGCCAACCAGCAACGCGATGGCCCCCGCGCCGAGGGGTGCCAGCAGCAGGCCAAGGGCGAAGTCACCGCCCAGTGCCTTGGTGGCGAAGGCGGCGACATAGGCGCCAATGCCGAACCAGGCGGCATGCCCGAAGCTGGTCATCCCGCCCGGCCCCATCATCAGGTGCAACGAAGCGGCGAACAGGACGGCAATGGCCGCCTCGGTCAGCACGGTCAGAAGATAGGGGCCAACCATGAACGGTGCCGCATAGGCCAGCGTCAAAGCCGCCAGGCCGAACAGCTGCAACTGCCAGGTCGCCGGGCGGATCGGCGCCAACGCCTCGTGCTCGGAGCGCGCCGCGGCCTGCGGCTTGCCGAGCAGCCCGTGCGGCCGCAGCACCAGAACCACCGCCATGACCAGGAAGACCAGGACCAGGGTGATCTTCGGGAACAGCACGATACCGAAGGCCTGCAGCACGCCGATCAGCAGCGCCGCCAGGAACGCCCCGCCCAGGCTGCCCATGCCGCCAACCACGACGACCACGAAGGCGTCCGTGACCACCGCGAGGTCCATGTGCAGATTGGCCGAGCCCTGCGGCAACGCCAGCGCGCCCCCAAGCCCGGCCAGCCCGGCGCCGAGTGCGAAGACCGAGGTGTAGAGAACGCGCTGGTTGACCCCAAGCGCCCCCACCATCTCGCGGTCCTGGGTGGCCGCGCGGACCAACAGGCCCCAGCGGGTGCGGTGGAACAGCAACAACAGCAGGCCGAGCACCACGGGCCCGACAGCGATCAGCACCGCGTCATAGAACGGAAAGCGCAACCCCGCGACCTCGATCACGCCGCGCAGCCAGCGGGGGCGCGACAAGGCGAGATCGACCGGCCCCCAGAGCCACAGCGCGACATCCTGGACCACCAGCACAACGCCGAAGGTTGCCAGCAACTGCAACAGCTCGGGTGCGCGGTACAGCCGGCGCAGCAGACCGGCCTCCAGCACAGCGCCGATCACCGCAGTGACCAGCGCAGTCGCGATCACCCCCAGCACGAACCATTCGGGGTCGCGCGGCAGGCGTGACAGGATGCTCCAGGCGATATAGGCGCCGAGCATGTACAGGCTGCCATGGGCGAAATTGACCACGCGGGTGACGCCGAAAATCACCGTCAGCCCGGCCGATACCAGGAACAACGTCGAGGCGCCGGCCAGGCCGGTCAGAAGTTGAACCAGGAAGAAGTCCATGCGCGGTCGAGGCAAGAGGAAGCAAGAGCCTTCCTTTTGTGAACAAAAAGAAGCAAAAAAACTTTATCCGAAGGCTGCCGGGATTCGTTCACCACCGTCACGCTGACTTCATCGCATGGTCCCGGCGCCATGGATGAAGTTTTTTTGCTTCTTTTTGTTCACAAAAAGAAGAATTTTTCTTGCTTACCCTGGCCGAAGCCTGCGGACCTCCTCATCGCTCGGCATCGCCGCCGCGCCATCGACATAGCGCCAGTCCACCATCACGCCCTTGCCGCCCTTCAGCGCCGTACGCCCGACATAGGTGCCGAGCGTGCCCTGGTTGTCCTGCGCCCGCCAGACCGCCGGGCCGAACGGCGTGGGGAAGCCCGCGCCCTTGAAGCCGTCCGCCATCGCCTCGGTCTCCACCGAGCCGGACTTGGCAATCCCGGCGGCGATCGCGGTGATCGTGGCATGGCCGACCACCGAACCCATCTTCGGCATCTCGCCGAACCTCGCCCGGTAGGCGTCGATGAACGCCTTGCTGGTCGGGTCGCTCACGCTCTCCACCGGCCAGCCGGTGACGATCCAGCCCTCCGGCGTCTCGTCGCCCAGCGGTTCCAGGTATTCGGGCTCGCCGGTCAACACGCTGACCACGCCACGCTTCTCGAACAGTCCGCGGGTGTTGCCCTGGCGCACGAAATTGGTCAGGTCCGGCCCGAAGGTGCCGTTGAAGATCGCATCCGGCCGCGCCTGCGCCAGTGCGACTGCCGTCGCGCCAGCATCGATGCGCCCGAGCGCCGGCCACTGCTCGGCGACGAACTCCACCCCGGGCTGGCGCTGCTGCATCAGCAGCTTGAACCACTTCACCAGGGACTGGCCGTATTCGTAGTTCGGCGAGACGGTGACCCAGCGCTTGGCATTCAGCTTCACCGCATCGTCCACCAGCATCGCCACCTGCATGTAGGTGCTGGGCCGCAGCCGATAGCAGTAGCGATGCCCCTGCTCCCAGACCAATGCATCGGTCAGCGGCTCGCTGGCGACAAACAGCCGCTTGCGCTGGCGGGCGACATCGCTGATCGCCAGGCCGACATGCGACAGGAATCCGCCGGCGAGCAGGTCGACCTTGGTTTCGTCCAGCAATGCACCGGCCAGGCGCACGGCATCGGGCGGCTTGCCGGCATCGTCGCGGCTGATCACCTCCAGCTTGCGCCCGAGCACGCCGCCGGCGGCATTCACCTGCTCGACGGCAAGCTGCCAGCCCATCCGATACGGCACGGTGAAGGCGGGGATGGCGGTATAGGAGTTGATCTCGCCAATGCGGATCGGCGCGCTGGTCGATTGCGCGCGGATCGCAGCCGGGGCGGCAAGGCTGGCGGCCAAGCCGGTGCTCCCTGCGGCGAGCAGGGTTCGGCGTGAAATGGTCATGGTTGGTCCTTCCGGAATCCTGGTGGTGGCAACGCGGTCCATTGTGCGAAAAGGGGCCGCGCCTGCTCCGCGGCATCCCTGATACGCGACACGGCCGCGGCGAAGATGATGGTGGCTCTGCGCCACCGGTCCCTCGACCCAGGCCGGCTGCTGGCGGCGCCGATCGGCGCGCCAGACCTGTCAAACATCGGTCACAATGCGCCGCACGTCCAGCCCGCCGACGTGAAAATCGCAAAATCACCCTGGTGGCGCGCAGTTTCCGGCTGACGCCGTGCCTCGCGGGATGGCAAAATACTGTGCGGCCGACCGTCGCGGGAGAGCATGCGTGAAGCTGGTGATTGCCGTGATCAAGCCCCACAAGCTGGACGAGGTGCGCGAAGCCCTGGCGCCACTCGGCGTTGCCGGCATGACCGTGACCGAGTGCCGCGGCTATGGCCGGCAGAAGGGCCAGGCCGAAATCTATCGTGGCGCCGAATACACCACCAACCTGCTGCCCAAGGCGAAGCTGGAGATCATGGTGGATGACGGCCAGGTGGATGGGGTGATCGAGGCAATCCAGCGCAGCGCGCGCACCGGGCGGATCGGCGACGGCAAGATCTTCGTCACCGATCTCGGCCGGGCAGTGCGCATCCGCACCGGCGAGACGCAGGCCGACGCGCTCTAGGCCCATGGCCGTGCCGGTCTAGCGTCCGGCTTTGACCCTTGCGGACACAATCCGCTAGACCCACCTCCGCCTCAGGACGGTCCCGGATGTTCATCGAGCTTGGCCATTTCGCACTGACGCTGGCGCTGTTTCTCGCGCTGATCCAGGCGGTGGTACCACTGGTGGGGGCATCGCGCCGGCTGGCCGGATGGATGGCGGTGGGGCGCAGTGCCGCGCTGGCGCATTTCGCCCTGGTGGCGCTGTCCTTCGCGGCGCTGACCCATGCCTATGTGACCAGCGATTTCAGCGTCGCCAACGTGGTGCAGAACAGCCACTCGGCCAAGCCGATGCTGTATAAGATCAGCGGCGTCTGGGGGAACCACGAGGGCTCGATGCTGCTCTGGGTGCTGATCCTGGCACTATGTGGGGCGGCGGTGGCGGTGTTCGGAACCAATCTGCCGCGCGAGCTGCGCGCCCGGGTGCTGGCGGTTCAGGGCATGGTGGCAACCGGGTTCGTACTGTTCATCCTGGTCACCTCCAATCCCTTCGCGCGCGTGTTTCCGGCGCCGCTGGACGGGCAGGGGCTGAACCCGGTGCTGCAGGATCCGGGCCTGGCGTTTCATCCGCCCTTTCTTTACCTCGGCTATGTCGGATCCTCCGTAGCGTTCGCGTTCGCCGTGGCGGCGCTGATCGAAGGCCGGGTCGATGCCGCCTGGGCGCGCTGGGTCCGGCCCTGGGCGCTGGTGTCCTGGTGCGCGCTGACGGTGGGCATCGCGCTGGGCTCGTGGTGGGCGTACTACACGCTGGGCTGGGGCGGCTGGTGGTTCTGGGACCCGGTGGAAAATGCCTCGCTGCTGCCCTGGCTGTCCGGCACCGCGCTGATCCATTCGGCGATCGTGGTGGAACGGCGGGACACGCTCAAGAGCTGGACCATCCTGCTGGCCATCCTGTCCTTCTCGCTGGCCTTGATGGGCACCTTCCTGGTGCGCTCCGGCGTGCTGAGCTCGGTGCACGCCTTCGCCGTCGATCCCGCCCGCGGCAGTTTCATCCTCGGCCTGCTGGTGCTGGCCATTGGCGGGGCGCTCACGCTGTATGCCGTGCGCGCGCCGGCGCTGCAGGGCGGCGGGCTGTTCGCGCCGATCTCGCGCGAGGGCGCCCTGGTGCTCAACAACCTGCTGCTCGCCACCGCCACGGTCACCGTGCTGCTCGGCACGCTGTATCCGCTGTTCATGGACGCGATCGGCGGCGCGAAGATCTCCGTCGGCCCGCCCTTCTTCAACCGCACCTTCACGCCGCTGATGGTGCCGGTGCTGGTGGCGATGGCGGTCGGCCCCTTGCTGGGCTGGAAGCGCGCCGATCTCAGCGCCGCGTTGCAGCGGCTATGGGTGGGCTTCGCCTTCGCCGCCGCCATCGTGCTGATCGGGCTCTACATCGGCGGCTTCACCCCGGTGTTGGCGATCCTCGGCCTGGGCCTCGCCGCCTGGACCGCCGCAGGGGTGGTCGGCGAATGGGCCGAGCGGGTCCGGCTGTTCCGCCTCCCGCTCAGGGATAGCTGGCGCCGCGCCCGCGGCCTGCCGCGCGCCAGCTACGGCATGTCGGTGGCGCATTTCGGCGTCGCGGTGCTGGTGGCCGGCGTCGCCGCCTCGGCCTTCGAACAGGAGCGGATCGAGACGCTGCGCCCGGGCGAGCACATCGCCATCGCCGGCTATGACCTTGCCCTGCGCGAGGTCCGCCGCGTTCCCGGCCCCAACTTCGTCGCCGACGAGGCGGTGATCGAGGTTCGAAGAAATGGCGTGGTGATCGACGAGATGCTGCCGCAGCGCCGGCTATTCACCGTCCAGCGCCAGTCAACAGCGCTGACCGCCATCCGCACCAGCCTGGTCGCCGATCTTTACCTCGCCCTCGGCGAAGGCGACGACCAGACGGGCTGGACCGTGCGCGCCTATCACAAGCCGATCGTCTCCTGGATCTGGCTCGGTGCCGTGATCATGGCCCTCGGCGGCGTGGTCAGCCTGACCGACCGGCGCTGGCGCGTGGGGGTGGCAGCGCGCAAACCCGCGGGCGTGCCGGCGGCGGCGGAATAGCAGCGATGCGCCGGCTGATCTTTCTGCTGCCGCTGCTGCTGTTCGCGGCGCTGGCGGGGTATTTCGCCTTTGCCCTGATCTCGGGCCGCGACCCGCGTGAGTTGCCTTCGGCCCTGCTCGACAAGCCCGCGCCGGATTTCGATCTGCCCAGTCTTCTTCCATTGGGCCTGACGGAGGGCCAGCGCCTGTCCCTCGCCGGCCTGAAGGGACAGGTGGTGGTGCTGAACGTCTTCGCCTCCTGGTGCGCGCCGTGCCGCGTCGAGCATCCCCTGCTGCTGCGCCTGGCCCGCCAGGACAAGGTCCACCTCGTCGGCATCGCCTACAAAGACCGCCCGGAGGACAGCCGCCGCTTCCTGGCCGAACTCGGCAACCCCTATCGCGCTACCGGGATCGACCGCGACGGCCGCACCGGCATCGATTTCGGCTTGTACGGCGTGCCCGAGACCTATGTGATCGACCGCCAGGGCCATATCCGCAAACGCTTCGTCGGCCCGCTCAGCGCCACCCTGATCGATCGCGAATTGCTGCCGCTGCTGCGCCAGCTGGAACGCCCGTGAGAACGCTCCTGCTCCTGCTGCTCCTGATGTCGCCAGCGTTGATGTCGCCAGCTCTGGCGGTCCAGCCCGACGAACGCCTCGCCGACCCGGCGCTTGAGACGCGCGCCCGCACCCTGTCGCGCGAATTGCGCTGCGTGGTGTGCCAGAACGAGTCGATCGACGAATCCAACGCCCCGCTCGCCCGCGACCTGCGCATCCTGTTGCGCCAGCGTCTCACCGCCGGCGACAGCGATGCCCAGGCCAGCGCGTTCCTGGTCGCGCGCTACGGCGATTTCGTGCTGCTGCGCCCGCCCTTGCGCGCCGACACCTGGCTGCTCTGGTTCGGCCCCTTCGCCGTGCTGCTGCTCGGCGCCGGCATCACCGTGTTCGCCTTGCGCCGCCGCGCGCCCGCCAGCGCGGCACCGCTCTCGGCCGAGGAACAGGCGCGGCTCGATCGGCTGATGCGCGAGGACGCCCCGTGATCGCCTTTGCCATCGCCGCCTCCGTCCTCGCCCTGCTGGTTCTGCTGGCAGTCGTGCTGCCACTGTTGCGCGGCGGCGCCGCCGGCCCGGATCGGGAGGCCTTCGACCGCGCCGTCTATCGCGACCAGATGCGCGAGCTGGAGCGCGACGCCGCCCGCGGCATGATCGCCCCCACCGAAGCCGCCGCCGCCCGGCTTGAAATCCAGCGCCGCCTGCTCGCCCGCGCCGGCGCTGGTGTCAGCGTGGGCGCCGACCCAGCCAGCCCGCGCTCCGGTCGCAGCCCCACGCTTGCCATCGTCCTGGTCCTGCTCGTCGCCAGCGGCGCCGGCCTGGTCTATCTCGGCACCGGCGCGCCCGGGCTCCCCGCCCTGCCCTTTGCCCAGCGCACGCCGGACCCGGAAGTCGCTGAACTGCGCCGCGCTATGGCCGAGCTCGAACGCCGCATCGCCGCCCAACCCGATGACGGCCAGGCCTGGCTCCTCCTCGCCCGCACCCACGCCGCCCTCGGCCAATGGCCGCGTGCCGACCATGCCTATGGCCGCGCCCTTGCCCTGCTGCCCGTCACCCCGGACCTCGCCGCCGCAGCACTGGAAGCCAGCGTCCTGGCCGCCGACGGCATCGTCAGCCAGCCCGCCGCCGACGGCTTCGCCCGCGTCCTGGCCGAGGACCCGGAAAACCCGATCGCCCGCTTCTACCTCGCCTTCGCCGACGCCCAGGCCGGCCGCCACCAGGCCGCCATCACCGCCTGGCAGGCGCTGGCCGCCGACCTGCCGGACGGCATCCCGATCCGCGCCGAAATCGCCCGCCGCATCGCCGCCGCCGCCCGCGCCGCCGGCATTGCGGCCCCGCAGTTGGCACCCCCCGCCACCGCCCCGAGCGACGAGGAACGCGCCGCGATGATCCGCGGCATGGTCGATCGCCTCGCCGTCCGGCTCGAGGACGAGCCGGCCGACGCCGATGGCTGGCAGCGCCTGGGCCGCGCCTATCTGGTGCTGGGCGAGCGCGAGAAATCGGTAGCTGCCTACGCCCGGGCCGGTGCCCTGCGCCCCGACGACATGGAAGTCGCCCTGCTGGAGGCGCAGGCCTGGCTTGACGGCGAGCCGCCCAGCGCCGCCTTCCCGCCGCGTGCCCTAGAACTGCTGCGCCGGGTGATCGACGCCGACCCGAAGCAGCCCGCCGCACTCTGGCATCTCGGCGTCGAGGCCGCCAAGCGCGGCGCGATGGACGCGGCGGTGGCACACTGGGACCAGCTGATCGCCATCCTGCCGCCCGATGGCGAGGACGCCCGGATGGTGCGCGCGGCGATCGCCGCGCTGCGCCGGCGCTGAACGGGCTTGCCCGCGCGCCCGGCCCCGGTCACCATCGCGCCCCTATCCGGAGGATCCGCCATGGCGCTGCATGTCGACTACTACGCCTCGCTCAATTCGCCATGGACGCATCTCGGCGCCGCACGGCTGGAGGCCATGTGCGCCAAGCACGGCGCCAGCATGCGCATCTACCCCGTCGATTTCGGCGCCATCTTCCCGGCCTCCGGCGGCCTGCCGCTGCCCAAGCGCGCGCCGCAGCGCCAGGCCTATCGCATGATGGAGCTGGTGCGCTGGCGCGATTTCCTCGGCATCCCGATCAAGCTTCAGCCCAAGCACTTCCCCTCGCCCGAGCTGGCCGCGGCCGGCTGTGTGATCGCCCTGCGCGAAACCATGGGCGACGCGCCCGCCATCCGCCTCGCCCACCGCGTGCTGAAGGCGATGTGGGAGGAGGATGAAACCGCCGCCGACCCCGCCACCCTGGCCCGCCTGATCAGCGAATGCGGGCTGGACGCCGCGGCGGTGATGGCGCTTGGCGCCGAGCCGCGCTGGCTCGAACGCCGCGAAGCGGACACCAAGGCGGCGCTGGAGCGCGGCGTCTTCGGCGCCCCCAGCTACGTGATCTCCGAGGAGATCTTCTGGGGCCAGGACCGCCTGGAGTTCGTCGAGCGCCGGCTGGCGCGCGGCTGAGATGACCGTTCTTTAAGTAATACCAACCGCCCCAACCTCGGACTCTCGGCTGTTTCCAACGGTGGCATTCTCTGATTCCCTCGTCTCTGGCTGCGATTCGCGGCGTTGAGGGCGGTCATGGGCACGGCGATCACGATCACCAATCTGGCGCACTCATCGTCTTC
>CAXNGD010000011.1:0-18436 GCA_964201575.1 Acetobacterales bacterium
GACATGGTGGCCGCCAGCCTCAACGACCGCCCCAGGAAAACGCTCGACTACGCCACTCCAGGCGAGCAATTTGCCAGCCTTCTCGCTGCCGCAGCCGCGGCAGGAAACACGCCCCCCGGCGACGTTCGCTCCCAAACTTGAATCCGCCCACTTAAGAAAATGGATGAAAGTCTTTTTGCTTCTTTTTCTACAGAAAAAGAAGACTTCCTTTCGTAGATTCGACAACACTGGGAACTCCAAGATGCATATCTCGATGGCTGGCCGCACAGCGGTGATCACCGGCGGCTCCAAGGGCCTGGGTCTGGCGATGGCCCGGCGCTTCCTGGCGTCCGGGGCCGATGGCGTGGCGCTGCTGGCGCGCAGCCAGGGACCGCTCGACGAGGCGCGCGCCAGCCTGGCCGGCGTCGGCACCGGCGAGGTTGCCGCGATCGCCTGTGACGTGGCCGACGCCGCCTCGATCAAAGGAGGCTACGACGCCGCCATTGCCGCCCTCGGGCGGATCGACATTGTGGTGAACAATGCCGGCCAGTCGCGCACCGGCCCGTTCGAGTCCATCACCGATCAGATCTGGCAGGACGACCTCGACCTCAAGCTGTTCGCCGCCATCCGCCTCGCCCGGCTGGCCTGGCCGCAGATGAAGGAGCGCAAATGGGGCCGGGTGATCAACGTGCTCAACACCGGAGCCAAGGCGCCCAAGGCCAATGGCGCCCCAACCCACGTCACCCGCGCCGCCGGCATGGCGCTGACCAAGGTGCTGGCCGGTGAAGGCGCACCGCACGGCATTCTGGTGAACGCGATGCTCGTCGGCCTGATCGTCACCGACCAGGTTGCCCGTGGCCACGCCGCCCTGGTGGCGAAAGGCCAGAACATCACCCTTGAACAACACATCGCCAATACCGGCGCAGCGATCCCGCTGGGCCGCATGGGAACGGCTGAGGAATTCGCCAACCTCGCGTGCTTCCTGGCATCGGACGCCGGCGGCTACATCACTGGCACCGCCACCAACGTCGACGGCGGCGCGTCGCCGGTGGTGTGAAGGACGCACGGCAAGCGCTCAGCCGCTAGCTCCGTGGCAGCCGGACGGTGAACCGCGCCCCGCTAACGCGACCTTCCGCGTCGCGCAGGTTCTCGGCGCTGATCCGGCCTTTGAGCGCCTCCACGATCAGTCGGCTGATGGACAGTCCGAGACCCGAGTGTTGGCCGAAGCGCTCGCCTAGCGGGCGTTCGGAGTAGAAGCGGTCGAATATGCTCTCCAGCTTGCCTTCGGGGATGCCTGGGCCTTCGTCTTCCACGCTGATGGCGATGTCGTTGCCTTCCGGGATGGCGGCCAGGGTGATGCGGCCGCCGGGGGGCGAGAAGCTCTGGGCGTTGCCGATCAGGTTGCGCAGCACCTGGACCAGCCGGTCCTCGACGGCTTGCACCACAGCAGGCGCCTGGGGTTCGGCGAGCACCAGGCGTGAGCTGGTCTCGGTGCGCGTGGCTTCGTCGATCTCGACCAGCACTTCGAGGATCGGCGTGACATCCACGGCCTCGGTCGCGGCGCGTGAGAGTTCGGCGTCAATGCGCGACGCGTCGGAGATGTCGCTGATCAACCGATCGAGCCGGGCGACGTCGTCAGCGATGATGGCCAGCAGGCGGCGCTGTTTCTCCGGCTCCTCAATGCGGCGCAGGGTCTCGATGGCGCTGCGGATCGAGGAGAGCGGGTTCTTGATCTCGTGAGCCACATCGGCGGCGAAGCGTTCGGTAGCGTCCATGCGCGTCCACAGCGCCTGGGCCGATTCGCCGAAGGCATGGGCGAGTTCGCCGATCTCGTCACGCCGCGCCAGCAACCTGGCGGGCACCGCACCGGCACGGCCGCGGCCCTCGCGCATCTGCTCGGCAGCGCCGGCAAGCCGCAATATCGGTCGGGCAATGGTCAGCGACAGATACCAGGACAATGCAACGGTGAGTGCCAGGGCGAGCGAGAACAGGCCAAGGATCGACAGCCGCACCGCAAGCAGGCTGTCATCGACCTCGCGCGCCTCGCGGGTCAGCAGCACGATGCCCACGGTGGTCCGGTTGCGCACCACGGGTTCGGCGACCGAGACCAACAGGCGGTTGTCCGAGGTGCGGCGGATATAGGGCGGTGTCTCCCGGCTGTTGGCGGTGCCGGAGAGGCGGATTTCCTCCTTTACGTCCGGCTGCCAGTCGGGGCCGGCGGCGGTCGGCGAGATGTCGAGGCGGGTGCGTTGGGTGCGGGCCGGCAGCCAGTCGATCAGCCGGTCGTAGATCGCCTCGATGGTGCCGATCAAGGCGCCGCGATCCACGGCCGGGGCGAGCTGTTCGGTAAAGACGGTGCCGCCGGCGCCCTGGCGGATGCGGGTATCGACAACCACCGCGCCATCAGGGGCGTACAGCTTGGCCTGGACGTTCGGGCTGGGCTCGGTCAGGCGGCGCAGCATCGGTCGCGCCTGGTCGGTGACCACGCGCGGTGGCTCGGTGCCTTCCTCGCGCACCGCAGCCTCACCGAGCGCACCAGCATAGATTTTGGCCTGCTGCCGCAGGGCGCCAACCTCAGCTTCCAGCAGGCCGTTCTGATACTGGTCGAGATACAGCAACGCTGCCAGCAACAGCACCAGCGGCATGGCGTTGACCAGCAGGATGCGGCGCATGAGCGGGGAGACCCAGCGCCAGCGCAATGCCCGCGTGCTGGCCGAGCCGGCGCTTACCGGTGTCGGGCGCAGCCCCGCCGGCGAGGTGCCGCCGTCAGCCAATCCCCGGCTCCACCGACAGGCCAGCCACGCCCATGCGTCAGGCTTCCTTGTAGCGGTAGCCGATGCCGTAAAGGGTTTCGATGGCGTTGGACTCCTCGTCCAGGTTGCGGAACTTCTTGCGAACCCGCTTGATGTGGCTGTCGATGGTCCGGTCGTCCACATAGATGTTCTCGCCATAGGCTGCATCGATAAGTTGATCACGCGACTTCACCATCCCGGGCCGTGTGGCCAGCGCCTTGACCAGCAGGAACTCGGTGACGGTGAGCTGGATGTCCTTCGTCTTCCACAGGCACTGGTGCTTGGTCTCGTCCAGCACCAGGTCCCCGCGGGTCATCACCCCGGACGGGGTGGCGCCGGAGCCCTCGGCCCGGCTGGTCTCGTTGCGGCGCAACAGGGCGCGGATGCGTTCCAGCAACAGGCGCTGGCTGAACGGCTTGGTGATGTAGTCATCCGCGCCCAGGCGCAGGCCCATCACCTCGTCCACTTCCTCGTCCTTGCTGGTCAGGAAGATCACCGGCAGCGAGGTGCGCTGGCGCAGGCGCTGCAGCAGTTCCATGCCGTCCATGCGCGGCATCTTCACGTCGAGCACGGCGAGGTCCACCGGCCGGGCGGTGATGCCCTGGAGTGCCGATTCGCCGTCGGTATAGGTGCGAACCTGGTAGCCCTCCTGTTCCAGCGTCATCGATACGCTGGTCAGGATGTTCCGGTCGTCGTCAACCAGTGCGATGGTCTGCTTCATCTGTAGTCCCTTTCAGGGTGCCAAGTTTGGTCTGGCGGGATGAAATGTGGCACGCGATTGTGGCTCAACTAGGATGGAGGGTGAACAAATTATGGCAGTGCCAGCCGAGCCGCCCCAAGCGGCAAATCGTGCCGCTGATCTATGGCAGGCGCGAACCCTGTTGCGCGCGGCGCGGGTGGCGACATTGGCCACGCAAACTGGCGGCCAGCCTTTCACCGCCCTGGTGACGCCGGCCACGGCGCCGGACCTGTCGGTGCTGTTGTGGGTGTCGTCGCTGTCCGAACACACCCGCCACCTGATGGCCGAGCCGCGCTGCGCAGTGATGGTGGCCGGCGTGGCTGAGTCGGCAAACCCGCAGACCACACCTCGCATCACCCTGACTGGGATGGCCGAGCTGGCGCCCGATCCGGCGTTGAAGGCGCGCTGGCTGGCCGTCCATCCCTATGCCGCGCTGTATGCCGGGTTCGGCGATTTCGCGCTGTGGCGGGTGCGCCCGCTCGCCGGACTGTTCGTCGGCGGCTTCGCCCGCGCCACCCGGCTGCGCGCAGCGGAGCTGGCGCCCGATCCCGCTTCCGTCGCCGCCATTGCTGCGGCCGAGGCGGAGATCATCGCGCATTGCAATGCAGACCACGCGGATGCGATGGCCGAGCTGGCCGGTGCCGAGCTGGCCGGTGCCGCGCTGACCGGTGCCGCCGGGGCGTGGCGCATGGTGGCGGTGGATGTCGATGGTTGTGACCTCGCCTGTGCGGAGGCAACCCGGCGCATCGCGTGGTCGGCGCCGGTGGCCGATGCGGCGGGGGTTCGCAAGGAGTTGATCACCCTGTTGCGGCAGTTGCGGCTGCCACCCAACTGACATAGTCGGCACCTATGGACCGGCTGCATTACGGCCTGTATCAATCATGAGAACAGGTACTGCGGGTTGCGGTACCTGTGGGATGACTTCCTCGGGAGCAATATTCTTGACCACCGCCTCGGCCGCACAGGCCATCAAAGCCTCTGCCTTGTCGGGATCCGGCGTCGTCGCCGGGCGCGACGTTTATGCCAACCAGACCGCGCCGGCCCTGATGGCCGCCGTGATCCGGCGCGACGAGGGCACGATGTCCGCCGACGGCGCGCTGCTGGTGCGCACCGGGCAGCACACCGGCCGCTCGGCCCAGGACAAGTTCGTCGTCGACGAACCCTCCACCACCGCCGATATCTGGTGGGGCAGCGTCAACAAGAAGCTTTCCCCCGAGAGATTCACCATCCTGCGCGCCCGCGTCCAGGCCTATCTCCAGGGCCAGGACCTGTTCGTCCAGGACCTGTACGCCGGCGCCGACCCCGCCCACCGGATCCGTGTCCGCGTGGTCACCACCCAGGCCTGGTCGGCCCTGTTCGCCCGCAACATGTTCATCCGCCCGCCGGAAGCCGAACTGGCCGGCTTCACGCCCGACTACGTCATCCTGCATGCCCCGCAATTCGAGGCTGACCCCGCGATCGACGGCGTGCGCAGCACCACGGCCATCGCGCTGTCCTTCGAGCAGAAGCAGATCGTCATCTGCGGCACCGAATATGCCGGCGAGATCAAGAAATCGATCTTCACCGTGATGAACTGGCTGCTCCCTGCCCGCGGCGTGATGCCGATGCATTGCAGCGCCAATGTCGGCGCAGAAGGCGACGTCGCCCTGTTCTTCGGCCTGTCCGGCACCGGCAAGACCACCCTCAGCTCCGATCCCGCTCGCCCGCTGATCGGCGATGACGAGCACGGCTGGTCGGCTGACGGCGTGTTCAACTTCGAAGGCGGCTGCTACGCCAAGGTGATCAACCTCAGCCAGGAAGCCGAGCCCGAAATCTGGGCCGCCAGCCATCGCTTCGGCGCCGTGCTGGAGAACGTCGTGGCCGACCAGCACGGCCGGCTGGACCTCGCCGACGAAAGCCTGACCGAGAACACCCGCAGCTGCTATCCCGTCGACTTCATCCCCAATTGCCTGCCGTCCGGACGCGGCGGCATTCCCAAGAACGTGGTCATGCTGGCCGCCGATGCCTTCGGCGTGCTGCCCCCGATCGCGCGCCTGACCCCGGCCCAGGCGATGTACCACTTCCTGTCGGGCTACACCGCCGTGGTCGCAGGCACCGAGAAAGGCGTCACCACGCCGCAGGCCACCTTCAGCGCCTGTTTCGGCTCGCCCTTCCTGCCGCGCCGGCCGGAGACCTATGGCCGCATGCTGGCGGAGCTGATCGCGCAGTACGGCGCCGAGTGCTGGCTGGTGAACACCGGTTGGAGCGGCGGCGCCTATGGCGTGGGCAGCCGCATGCCGATCCGCCACACCCGCGCCCTTTTGCGCGCCGCCCTCGATGGCTCGTTGGCCACCGCCACCTTCCGCCGCGACCCGTTCTTCGGGCTGATGATCCCCGACGCCGTGCCGGACATACCCGCCGAGGTTCTGGACCCGCGCCAGGCCTGGGCCGACAAGGCGGCCTATGACGCAGCGGCGCGCGGCCTGGTGGGGCGCTTTGAGAAGAATTTCGAACCCTTCGCCGAGCATGTCGGCGACGACGTCCGGGCCATCGCCCTACGCGCGGTGGCGTGAAGCCGCACGGAACAAGCCTATCACGGCATGGCAGAGTCGTGTCGTGATTCCTGACGGAGCCGCCGCTGTGACCGTGTCGACCGATATCGTGCGCCTGCCCAACAAGTCCCTGCCGAGCAAGTCGTCGGTGGCCGTGTATCGGCTGCCTGGGGGCGGAGGGTTCCTATGGGCGGTGGCGACCTCGCCGGATCGGAGCCAGGATATCAAGGCCCAGACGGTCGGCTGCCTGCGGGCGCTGGAGAAGCACCTTGTGGCGCACGGGCTGGATCTGACGCGGATCGTGCGGGCAGAGGTCGTGGTGACCGACCACGACAACAAGCCGGCCTTCGACGAGGCCTGGGCCAGCGTGATGCCGGACGACCAGGGGCCAGTGCGCAGCTTTGTCGAATCGCGGATGCCTGAGGGCGATCTGATCGAGATCATCATCACGGCGGTGTTTCCCGCCTGACGCCGGGCGAAACCCGGCCTCGACGCCCAGACTCGCCAAACCGAAACGACGCAATGCGGCGCGCTGCTCAGCGCGCCGGCAGCACCGGCAGCGCCAGCCGATCGGTGCCGCCAGTCAGCATGTCGATGACGCGCAACTGCCAAAGGCCCGGTGGATCGTCGGCAGCCAGCGGCAACGGCCAGGCGATGCTGCGCTGGCGCAGCACGATGTTGGCGGACAGGCGCGAGCGGGGCGTGCCGTCCGGCGCAATCACCTCCAGGCGCAACACCGCCGCGGCGGCCGGCGACGGCGCGGCGTGGGACAGCCGCAGCTCGGCCACATCGCCGGCGCGGATCCCGGCTGGCGCGGACAGGATGGGGGCCGGCAGGCGCGCCGGCGAGAGGGCGAGCAGCGCCGGCTCGGCGGCGGTCAGGCGCAGGTGCAGGCGGCCGGGTTCGGCCTCGGCCAAGCGCAGGTCGCGGCGCAGGTCGGTGGCTTCGTGCCCTGCCGGTAGCGTCAAGACGATGTCCGCCACGCCGTCGACGGCGGTGCGTTGCAGTCCGGTGATGAACACGTCGCTATTGCGTAGCAGGCGCGTCTCGATGCCGGGGATCGGCGCGCCGTTCGGGCCGGTGACGGCGATGGCGGGCCGGACTCGGGCGCGGGCGAGCAACTCGGCAAGCGCGACAAGGGCGGCGGCATCCTGGTCCGGCAGGCGGACGATGGCGCTGGCCGGGGCGAGATTGGCAAGCTGCGGGCGGGCAAGCAGGCGGCTGCGGCCGTCATAGAGTCCGATCTCGCCCATCGTCAGGACGGTGCCGCCGCGGGCGACAAAGCCGCGGATCTCGGCAGCCTCGATGTTCGACAGCGCGATCACCGCGGGCAGGACCAGCAGGCGCAGGCCGCTGCCGGGCCGCGCCGGTGCGCCCTTGTCGGCCGGGCGCAAGGCGCCGGCGGCGATGAGGTCGGGGGTCAGCCAGCGCGGCTGGACACCCAGCGTGCCCAGCAGTCGGGCGGCGCGCAGGCGGGCGCTGCGGTGGGGCGATGGGGCGTGCCACTCGGTCTCGGCGTCGCGGCTGGTCCAATCGCCGCCTTCCTGCAGGCGGGCGAGCATCCACTGGGTGCGGAAGCTGGGCTGGGAATAGAGGATCGCAACCTGGTCGTGGTGCGGGGTGCTGGCGATGAGCTGGGCGCCGAGGCCGCCGGCGAGTTCGCGCAGGGTGGGGGCGAGGGCAAGGCCGCGTGGGCCCGGGGTGCCGGCGGGGGCGAGGAAATCGCTGTGCTCGTCCCAGATGACCAGACCGCGGCTGCCATGCAGGGCGGCGCGCCAGATCTGGCCGGTCTCGCCAGCGCCGGAGCTGAAGGACGTGGAGAGGAGGACGAGATTGGGGTTGAGGGAACGGACGATCTCGGTGTTGTTGGCTTCGTTGTAAATTTCGATGACGTCGAGCGCGGTGGCGAGGCGGCCATAGTCATAGCCGCCCCAGCCAGGGATCTGCGCGCCGGCGATGCCCGTCAGCGCGGTGGGGTCGGTGGCGCGCACGGCGTCGCGGCCGGCACGCAAGGCGCGGACGAAGGCAATGTCCATCCAGGCCCTGAAGTCGGCCCAGGCGGACCAATTGCGGTCGGTGCGGATCATCGCCTGGGTCGTGGTGGGCGGGGTGACGGCGTCCCAGGCGGCAAAGTTCGTGCCCCACTGGCGATTCAACGCGGCGAGGTCGCGGTACTGGCTGCGCAGCCAAGTGCGGAAGGCAGCCAGTGCCACGGGCGCAAAATCGAAGTCCCAGGCGGCGGCGAGGTCAGCGATGCCGGCTTCGTCGGCGAGGTTGTAGAAATAGGGTCGGTAGGGTGACTGGTGGCGCACGGTGGTGCGCAGCCGGTCCTGGATGCGGGCGAGCCAGGCGGGGTCGGACAGGCTGGGTTCGCGGAAATTGACCGTGGGATCGGCAGGGTTCTCGCGATGGCGCCGGCGGGTCTCGTTCCAGAGCCAGGTGGCGGAGGGGCGGTCGGGGCGCCAGCGGTGGTAGTTGGCGTAGAAGTCGGTGGCGATGTTCTCGACATACCAGCGGCTACCGGCGGCGATCATGGGGGCGGTCTGCTGGTCAAGGCGGGCGGGATCATAGACGGCGTCGCGGCTGCCGATTGCCTTGCCGCCGGCGACGCCGAGGAATTGCAGGGCGCTGTAGGCGGCCGCGTCGCGGTGCTGCCACATGACGGCGTGCCAGTCGGTCCAGCCGGTGCCGGCCGGCCGTGCGATGAACGTGGTCTCGGCGTGGCGCGGTGGCTGGCCGGCGAGAACGAGGGTGGCGGCGATGCGGTTCTGCATGGCCAGGGCGCGGCGCAGGTCAAGCGGAATGGCGATCTCCCGCGCGGCGCGCAGATCGAGCGCGATGGCGCGGCGCTCGACCAGCCGACCAAGCGAGTCGGTCCAGGAAAGGGTCAGGGTGCCGGCGGCCGTGGTCGGGGCGTCCAGGCGCCAGGTTGCGGTGGCGGCACCACCACCTTGGTGGGCGCCCTGCGGCGGTAGAAGCTGGTCGGCACGGGCCGGCATTGCCGGGGTCGCAAGGCCAAGGGCGAGCAGGATGGCCAGGGTGGCCGGGAGGGACCAGGCGAGGATGACCGGGAGCAGCACGAAGCTCACCAGCAAGGTGGCGCCGAGGCTCCAGAGCAGCAGCGCACCCATGCTGGCGGTGCCCGGGTGGCGGCTGGCGGCGAGGGCGCCGAACGCGGTGGCGGTGGTCAGCGCCGAGAACAGCACCGCGCGGGCGGTGGCGGTGCCGAGAAAGTGTGTGTCGCCGGCGCGGCGGTTCATCACGAAATAGATGTTGTAGGAAACCCCCACGCCGAGCAGCAGCGGCAGGGCGACGATCTTGGCGAAGTTGAGCGGCAGCGGCAGCAGGACCAGGACCGGCACGGTCAGCAGCGCCGAGGCGATCAGCGCACCCAGCACCAGCGCCACGTCGGCCGCCCGCCGCAAGACCACCAGCAGCAGCACGGCGATGGCTGCAAGCGCGCCGAGGGCCGCGGTGCGGAAAGCCCCAACGATGGTGTCGGCCGTCTCGGTGATGGTGACCGCCGAACCGCCGGCGCCCGGCGCGATGGCGCGCACCTCGTCAGCGAAGCGTGCCAGGCCGGTGGCGTCGCGGGCTTCGGGCCGGGCGCTGACCTGGACGCGGACGCGGCCATCGGCCAGGCGCCAGTCGCGCGCCAGCGCGGCCGGCAGGTCGGCCAGGGTGGCCGGTCCGGCGGCCAGCGCGGGGCGCAGCCGGTCGAGCTGGAGGGGCAGGAAACGGGTCAGGGCGGCATCGGCGGCAATGAGGCTTGCGTCCGCGGCGGTGGCCAACGTGGCGAGGGAGCGAGCGATGCCGTGCAGCGGATCGTCGGGCTTGAGGCGGGGCAGCACGCGCTCGATCTCAGTCTGGGCGGTCCGCATCGCCAGGCGCAGGTCTGCGGGCGTGACCGGGGCGGCGTGGTCGGCACGCGGGGCCAGCGTGGCGCCAAGGATGCTGGCGGCGTCGGCCACCAGGGGCAGCTTGGCGGCCTGGTCGGCGGGGACCAGGCTGGTCAGGCTGACGACCTCGGCAGTCAGCTTCAGGGTGCGCAACCGGAGCATCAACGCATCGGCGTCGGCCGGCGAGGCGGCCAGGATATCGGCGGTGTACGGCGAGGTCAGCGGATCGTCCATCAGGGCCCGCAGGGTCGTCATCGCCTCTGTGCCGGCGTTCTTGGTGTGCAGCGGGTCACTGTCGAATTCGATCCGCGGCACAAGCACGGCGCCGAGCAGGCAGAGTGCCGCGAACACGCCGGCCACCGGCAGGCGGGCGCGCAACAGGACCGCCTCGACCCGCCCCGCCCAGGCATAGCCGATCTCGGCCGCCTCGCCACGCGGGCGCAACAAAGTGAGGCAGGCCGGCAGGAAAGTGAGGCTGCAGGCCAGGGCGATCAGCATGCCAACGCCAGCGATCAGGCCGAGCTCCGCCACGCCGCGGAAACTGGTGGGCACGAAGGCAAGGAAGCCGGCGGCGGTGGCGATGGCGGCGAGCAGGAGCTGCGGGCCAACGGCCAGCATGGTGCGGGTCATCGCCAGCGCGGCATCGCCGGCGGCCAGGCGGTGTTCACGGTAGCGCACGCAGAACTGGATCGCGAAATCGACCGCGATGCCGATGAACAGCACCGCAAAGGCGACCGAGATCAGGTTCAGCGTCCCGACCGCCAGAGCGGCGAAGCCGGTGGTGAGTACCAGCCCGAGGGCAAGGGTGGCGACAATGGCCAGGATCAACCGCCAGGACCGCACCGCAAGCACGAGCAGGAGCAGCACCAGCACCGCGGTGATTGCCGCGCCGACGGCTGCACCTTCGGCGACCGTGGCGAACTCCTCGTCGGCCAGGGCGACATTGCCGGTCAGACGGATAGTGGCGCGACCGGCCTGGACCGCCGGAAGGACTGCCGCTGCCGCGCGCAGGGCCGCGGTGGCGGCACCGCCCGGCTCCAGCGCGCCGAGGTCGAGCCGGGCCTGGGCGAGCACCAGGCGACGCGGCCCGGCGAGGTCGGCGAGGCGACCGGCCAGCAGGCGCTGCCAGGAGAGCGGCGTGGGCGCGCCAGCGGCGGCATCGGCCAGGGCGCGCTCGAAGCCCTGCAGGGCCGGACGGAAACTGTCCAACGCGGTCTCACCGCGATCAATGCCCATCGCGACCAGGGCCAGGGTGGAGAACAAACCCCGTGCGCTGGGGTCGGAGGCGAGCTGGCCCAGGAACGGCTGGGCGTCGATGGTGCGGTCCAGCAGCTCGACGAGGTCGGGCTCGTCGAGGAACAACAGCGCGTTGCGGGCGAACCAGGGATCGGCGTCCGGGCGGCGGGCGAAACGGAAATGCTGGGTGTCGGCGGCCAGCGCGGCGGCGAGGCTGGCGGCGGTCTCCTCAGCCTCCTCCGGGGTGGCGCCCTCGACCACGGCGATCAGCAGGTCGCTGAACTGAGGGAAGGCCTTGGCCATGGCAAGCTCGCGCTGGCGCCACGGCAGCGCGGTATCGAACAGGGCATCGGTGTCGGTGCTGACGCCGAGACGAAGCCCGGCCAGTGCGGCTGCGAGGCCTGCAAGGACAAGGAAGCCCAGCACGACAGCACCGGCACGAATACGGCAGAACGCCGCGATGGCGCCGAGCAGGCGCGCCAGATCCATGCGGGGCGGATTCACCGAGGGGCCTGCCGCTCTTGGGCGAGCTCGGGCAGCAGCGGCAAAAGAGTAGGCAGGTCGCGCTCGGCCGCACAGGCCAGGAAGCTGTCGGCGTGCGGGGCGGGGGCGTCCTCGGCGTCGGCGCGCGGCAGGCCGGCAGCGTCCAGCGGCAGGGCGGCGAGGCCGATATCGCCGTAGACCGGCAGCAGCGATCGGCCGGCGCGCCAGACGGCCGGGTGCATCCCCTCCTGCAGCGCGAGGTCGCGCAGCCGCCAGATGGCGGAAACCCGGTCCGACGCCGCGCCAGCGGGATCACCGAAGCCGAGCAGGACGCCGTCCATGCGGCGGAACGGAATGGCGGCGCGCCCGGCCTCGCCCCACAACAGCCCGTCTGCCAACGCCGGCGCGCTCGACCCGCCAAGCGCGCGGTAGCGGTCCTGGGCCTGCGCGTCCCAGGGGGCGGCGATGACGCGGCCCGGACGAACCAGGCCCCAGATCGCCACCAGGCTGATCAGCACCGCCAGCAGGACGCTGACCCGCACCACGTTCGGCAGTTCGGGCGAAAGCACCAGCTGCCACCAGGACTCGCGCGCCAACAGGGTCAGTCGCGGCTCGAAACTGGCCAGCATCAGCACGCTGCCAGCCAGCAGCAGCGGCGCCATCGCCCGGCTGGCGTCCAGCCCGCCGCTGAGCAGCCGGGCGTGGCGATAGAACAGCCGCCGGAACGGCGCCAACAGGGCGGCGGCGGCCAACAACACGCCAGGGATCCAGAAATGCTCGCCGCGCACCGCGGTGATCGCGGCGGCGAGCAGCAACAACGCGATGGTCAGGCCCCAGGCCAGGGTCACCCGCCGGGTGAGCGCGATCGACAGCACCACCAGGGCCGCGCCGATCAGGCTGGGGATGAAGGCGCCGGCCGGGTTGAACACCGCGTCCATCCACGGCGGCAGGCGCCAGGCCGGGGCGATCCAGGAATAGTCGCCCAGCGCATCCACCGCCCCCATGCCCAACAGCAGCGCGCCGCACAGCGCCACCGCGCCCACCACCGTGGCGACGGCAAAGTCCGGCTGGCTCCAGCGCGCGATGGTCTGCACGCCGGATAGTCGCGCAGTGCCGGCGAGCACGCCGCGGCCGCGCAGCAGCACCTCGTTTCCGGCAAACAGCGCGCCGGCAAGGAACAGCGGAACGACATAGTAGTACAGCCGGAACACCACGATGCCGCCGACGATCACCGAGGGTTCCAGATAGGGCGACAGGCCAAGCAGGATGGCGGTGTCGAACACGCCGATGCCGCCAGGGATGTTGGCGGCCAGCCCGGCGATGTAGGCGACCACATAGATCCCGACGAAGCCGATGAAGGGCAGGCCGGGGATCGGTGGTAGCAGCGCGTGCAGGATGGCGGCGGTCACGACCATGTCCACAGTGGCCAGGACCGTCTGGGTCAACGCCATCCGCAAGGTCGGCAGGTCGACATCATGGCCGAATGCCCGCACCCGGCCAATCGCCCCGGACAGCACCACATAGGCCGCCGCCATCAGCAACAGGCCGATCGCCATCGCCTGGAGCATCCAGTGCGGCAGGCGCTTGCCCAGGACCGGCAGCACGTGGGGTTCAAGCAGCAGCACCAGCCCGCCGAGCACCAGCCCGGCGAGGATGAAGGTCAGCGAACAAAACGCCACCACCTTGCCAATCTGCAGCGGCGTGAGGCCCCACTGGGCATATAGCCGATAGCGCACGGCGGCGCCGGAGACGGCGGCGAAGCCGAGGTTGTGCGCCAGGGTGTAGGCACAGAACGAGGCGAAGGCGGCGCGGCCGTAGCTGACCGGACGGCCGGCATAGATGGTGGCCATGCGGTCATAGACGGTGAGCAGGGCATAGGCCGCGAAGGTCCAGCCAACGCCGATCCAGAGCTGGACCGGCGGGATGGCAGCCAGGGCGGCCTGGATGTCGGCCAGCTTGAGGTTCTGGAACTCGTTCTGCACAACCCAGATGGCCCCGCCGAGAAGGGCCACGCCGAGGATTGCGGGCAGGTGCCGTAGGGCGGGCTTCACGGCACTGCCGGAGGCTTGCTTTCTCCCCCTTGCCCTTCCCTCATGCCTGGGGACGGGCCAGCGCCCCCTCGATCAGCGCCATGGTCTCGGCGATCCCGTATAGCGCGATGAACTGGCCGAAGCGCGGGCCTTCCTGCTGGCCGAGCAGCACCTGGTAAAGGCAGCCGAACCAGGCCCGCAACTCGGTGAAGGGGTGGCGCTTGCCCACCTCGTACAACACATCCTGGATCGCCTCCGCCGCGCTGTCTGGTGGCAGCTTGGCCAGTTCGGCATACAGGTCCCCCAGCGCGGCGCGCTCGGTCTGCGTGGGCGGGCGGTACTGCTTGGCCGGGCGGACGAAGTCACGGTAGTACGCCAGGGCGTATTCGACGAGGCGCGCCAGCAACGGCATGTCCTCGGGCGTGGCGCCAGCATTGTAGCGCCGGATGAAGCCCCACAGGATGTCGGGGTTCTCGGCGTTCACCACGCTGGCCAGGTTCAGCAGCATGGCGAAGGACAGCGGTGAATGCGCCTCCTGCGGGATGCGCCCGCCATGGATATGCCAGGCCGGGTTGGCCGGCTTCTCATGCGCGGCCTGGCCGTGGCCCTTCAGCGCATTGGCGATGTATTCGTCCACCGCCTTGGGGATGACGTCGAAATACAGCCGCTTGGCGCGCTGCGGCTGGTTGTACATGTATTGGCTGAGGCTCTCGGGCGGGGCATAGCGCAGCCATTCCTCGACCGACAGGCCGTTGCCCTTGGACTTGCTGATCTTCTGCGCCTGTTCATCGAGGAACAGCTCATAGGTGAAGCCCACCGGCGGCGTGCTGCCAAGGATGCGGCAGATCGCACCAGACAACCGGACGCTGTCGATCAGGTCCTTGCCCGACATCTCGTAGTCAACGCCCAGCGCGTGCCAGCGCATCGCCCAGTCGGCCTTCCACTGGCATTTTCCCCCGCCGCCGAGCACGCAGGTTTCATACCGTGCGCCGGTGTCCGGATCAGTCCAGCCTACCATGCCGGTCTCGGTATCCAGCACGTCCAGCTTCACCTGCATGACGATGCCGGTCTCGGGATGCACCGGCAGGATCGGCGAATAGGTGGCGCGCCGGTCCGGCCCCAAGGTCGGCAGGATGACGCCGACGATCTGCTCGTGCTTGCGCAGGATTTCTCGAAGTGCGCCGTCGAAGCGCCCGCCGGCGTAGTATTCCGAGGACGAGGCGAATTCGTATTCGAAGCCGAAGCTGTCGAGAAAGCTCTGCAACCGCGCATTGTTGTGTGCGCCGAAGCTGGAATGGGTGCCAAACGGATCGGGGATGCGTGTCAGCGGCTTGCCCAGATAACCCGCCAGCATCTCCTTGTTCGGCACGTTGTCCGGCACCTTGCGCAGCCCGTCCATGTCGTCGCTGAACGCCAGCAGCTTGCTGGGCAGCCCCGTCAGCTCGGTGAAGGCGCGGCGGACCCAGGAGGTGCGGGCCACCTCGCCGAAGGTGCCAATATGCGGCAGGCCGGACGGGCCATACCCGGTCTCGAACAATGCCACGGATTTGCCCGATTTCTCCATGCGCTCGACGAGCTTCTGGGCCTCCTCGAAGGGCCAGGAACGGGGCATGGCGGGCGGGGTGCCGGGGGAGGTAGCAGGGGCGCTGGCTGACATGGGCGGAACCTAGTGGATTTGCCCCGCTGAGGGAAACCTCCGGACCCCGCTTTGTTGGGCGGCGCGCGCAACCCTCCTATAGTGCGGCGATGCCGCCATTCCCCCCCTCGTCCGATTCGCCCGCGGTGGTGGCCCCCGCTGTCGTAGCCCCCGCTGTCGTAGCTGGCGCGGCGCGGGCAGCGATCCTGACCGAGGATGGCGAGATGCTGTCGCTTCCGGCAGCGGCGGCGGAACGGCACCTGCGCAACCAGGTGCCGCTGCTGGTGCATGCGCCGGCAACGCTCAAGCGGCTGGGGCTCGGCGCGGTGCCGGCGCTGGACCTGCTGGAACTCTTCGCCTTCGTGCTGCCCGCCCGCTCCGCCGCGCCGACCCCGCGCGGCCTGGCGCTGGCGCTGGACATGGAGGTCCCCGGCCCCGGCCTGGAGAACGCCGCCGCCGCCCTGCCGGACATCGCCGCCACGCTGCTGTCCCGGCTGGTCCAGCTGCGCGGGCAGCCGGTGGCCAAGCCGCTATCCGAACTCGCCGCGCGCATGGGCAAGGGTGGCTGGGGCTGGGCCGAGGCGGTGCTGGCCGCACTCGGCTTGCCGGGCGCGGCGGCCTCGGACGAGCCGCTGCGGGTCTGGAAGCGCCTGCCGGAATGGGAGGAGCTGCCGCCGGCCCCGCCACCTTCGGCCCTTGGCGTGACCCCCGAGGAAGCCCGAACCCGCCTGGCCGCCATCCTCGGCGACGGCGCCGAAGCACGGCCGGGCCAATCCGACTACGCCGCCGCCGTCACCGAAGCCTTCGCCCCGCGGGAACAACGCGGCGACCCCCACCTCGTCCTGGCCGAGGCCGGCACCGGCACCGGCAAGACCCTGGCCTATGTCGCCCCGGCCAGCCTGTGGGCCGAGCGCAACAAGGGCTCCGTCTGGGTCAGCACCTTCACCCGCCACCTGCAACGCCAGGTCGAAGGCGAGATGGCCCGCCTGATCCCCAACGCCGCCGACCGCCGCCGCCGCGTCGTGGTACGCAAGGGCCGCGAGAACTACCTCTGCCTGCTCAACCTCCAGGACGCCCTCGGCCCGGTCCTGTCCGGAGGCGCACACGGCGTCATCCCGCTCGGCCTGATCGCCCGCTGGGCCATGGCCACAAATGACGGCGACATCCAGGGCGGCGACCTGCCCGGCTGGTTCACCGACCTGTTCGGCGCCGCCTACACCGCCGGCCTCGCCGACCGCCGCGGCGAATGCATCCACGCCGGCTGCGAACACTGGAAGAAGTGCTTCGTCGAACACACCATTCGACGCGCCCGCGGCGCCGAACTGGTCGTGGCCAACCACGCGCTCGTCATGGCCCAGGCCGTCTGGGGCGGGCTGGACGACAACGCCGTGCCCACCCGCTACGTGTTCGACGAAGGCCACCACCTGTTCGACGCCGCCGACAGCGCCTTCTCCGCCGTGCTCTCCGGCCTTGAAACCGTCGAACTCCGCCGCTGGCTGCTCGGCGCCGAGGGCGGACGCAGCCGCGCGCGCGGCCTCAAACGCCGCGTCGAAGACCTGGTGGCGGCGCGCGACGACCTGATCGCCCCGCTCGAAGCCGCCCTCACCGCCGCCCGCGCCCTGCCGGCCGGCGGCTGGCAGGACCGGCTCGGCCTCGAACTCCCCACCCTGGATGGCGAGAACGCCAACCCCACCGAAGCCTTCCTGCGCCTGGCCCGCCAACAGGTCCTCGCCCGCGTCCAAGGTGCCGGTGAAGGATTGCGGGGCGAGGCCATCGGCGCCCAGGAATGCGACCTTTACCCCGCCGGCCCCGACCTGCCCGAGCGCGCCGCCGCCCTGGCCCGCGCCCTGCACCGCCTCGCCACCCCGCTGAAAACCCTGGCCGCCCGCCTGGCCGCCCGGCTGGAGGACGAAGCCGAGGAGCTGGACGAAGCCACCCGCAACCGCATCGAAGCTGCCTGCCGCTCGCTCAAACGCCGCGCCATCGACCCGCTGGCGGCCTGGGAGGCCATGCTGGCCGCCGTCGGCGCCACCGCCCCCGCCCCCGGCGAACGCCCGGAACACATCCTGTTCCTGCGCCTGGACCGCCGCGGCCTGGAAGACCGCGATGTCGGCCTGCACCGCCACTGGCTCGACCCCACCATCCCCTTCGCCACCACCCTGGCCCGCCCGGCCCAGGGCCTGCTGGTCACCTCCGCCACCCTGCGCGACGCCGGCGCCACCGACATCGAGGCCGCCTGGGCCGATGCCGAAGCCCGCGTCGGCGCCACCCACCTGCCCAGCCCGGCCATCCGCGTCGCCGTCGCCTCGCCCTTCGATTACGCCGCCCAGACCCGCGCCTTCGTGGTCACCGACGTCAACACCCGCGAGATCGCCGCCCTGGCGGCCGCCTACCGCACCCTGTTCATGGCCTCCGGCGGCGGCGGCCTCGGCCTGTTCACCGCCATCGCCCGCCTGCGCGCGGTGCACCAGCGCATCGCCGGCCCCCTCGAAGAAGCCGGCATCCCGCTGCTCGCCCAGCACGTCGATGTCATGGACAACGCCACCCTGGTCGACATCTTCCGCACCGAGGAGGAAAGCTGCCTGCTCGGCACCGACGCCATGCGTGACGGCGTGGACGTCCCTGGCCGCGCCCTCCGCCTGGTGGTCTTCGAACGCGTGCCCTGGCCGCGCCCCGACATCCTGCACCGCGAACGCCGGGTCCATCTCTCGGGCGGCGACACCACGGGATACGACACCCGCGTCGCCCGCTTCCGCCTCCGCCAGGCCTTCGGCCGCCTGATCCGCTCGGCCACCGACAAGGGTGCCTTCGTCCTGCTGGATCGCTCAACCCCAACCCGGCTGCTCTCGGCCTTTCCGCAAGGCGTCGCAGTCCAGCGCGTCGGGCTGTCCGAGGCCGCAGCCCAAGTTCGGGATTTTCTCGCCGGCGACCGCGCCTGAGGCCAACCGGCCAAGAGCAAAGCAAGGAAGGGTTCTTTTTGGCTCTGTTCTCACTCTCTATGCATGGGCTATTCCGGCCTGATTATGCCCGAGAGCTGCGCTGAGACAGGCTCGGCTGTTGGGGTTTGGGTTGAGTGTGGCGAGGTGGAACCAGTTGAGGTAGTTGCCGAGG
>CAXNGD010000012.1:0-16918 GCA_964201575.1 Acetobacterales bacterium
GCCGCCGCAGGACCAGAACCGAAGACCCCGGCTGCGCCCTCCTGCAACTGCGCCTTCCAGGCGGTGATCTGGTGCGGGTGCACGTCAAACAGCTTGGCCAGTTCGGCAAGCGTCTTCTCACCCTTGATCGCCGCCAACGCCACCTTCGCGTTGAAGCCCGGGCTGTGCGTCCGTCGTGTTCGCTTCGTCATGTTCGCTCCTGATCCGCGGCAACATCGCCGCTGTCAGGCAGGAAAGCCACCTATCGTGCTGTCCGAATTTCCCGAGCCACCTCTGTTCTTGAAGGCTTGCTCAAACATGGGGCGATCCTGATGCTCATGGCCGGATGACCGGCCACAGAGATGGATGACACAGGGACCGGCATCGTTTTGTCAAACCTGCCGTGTGACATGGCGCGGGCACCGCAACGACGTGATAGATACCGTGCCGTCGCCAAGCGCCGCCTGTGAGCACAAACGGAGGTCGCATTGCATCCTCGACCACGCCGGCCGCCGGGACCACAGAGTGCCATCATGTCGGCATGTGAGGTGTTGACCTGGATCGGCCTCGGCAAGGCGCAGACTTGGGACGACCTAAACGCCGCAACCAACGATCTGCTGCGGCTATACGCAACCGCCAACCTTCCCGCCGTCGAAGCAGCCCTTGCAGGAAGGGCGGCACCGCACCCCTATTGCGCGGTCTATCCAACCGTCAAGCAATCCACCCCAACCGGCAAAGTCATCGTGACATATGCCGACCGCGTCGTATCGCCGCGCGGGCCGCAGGCGTTGCGCGACATCCGCCGCCATGCCCGCGCCGCGTCGGGGCGACTGGTCGGCTATCCCGAATTGCTGGCCATGGTGCGGGAGGCCCAGCACAGCAACGCCACGGATGACCGCCGCATCGCCGAAGCAGCCGGCGAGGTGATGGAGGCATTGCGCGCCGGCCGCCTGGTGGCCCACGGTCAGCCAAGCCTTGCCAATGGCGACCCGGATCGTCACGCCGCCCACATGCCGGTGCCGTTGGGCGTGCTGCTGCACCCCGCCACCACCATTTATATCGACAACCTGATCGCCCCCGACATCGCCGCCGACCCCGGCGCATGGCGGGACCGCCGCAGCCTCGCCTTCCGCGACATCCGTTTCCAAACCGCCGACGTGCTGGCCCTGTGGCCCGTCCAGGCCCCGCCTCCGGTCCTGCTGGACGACCTGCCTGCCGATTGGACGCTGCTGGAATGCGTCGCCTGGATTATGCTGCGCGACCCCGCCGTGGTGCGCGACACCGCACCGGAAACCAGACGCGAGGGCGGCACCTTCTACGCGGAACACCTTCTTCCCACCGGCCCCCGCATGACGGAACAGACCGGCGAACCCGGCAACAGCCTGATGCGCCTTACCGCGTTGTGGGCGTCGGAGAAGGTGGTCAACCCTGGCGCGACTGTATGGCACGGCACCGATGCCACCGAAGACCTGTTGGCCGCGCTGCGTGCCGGAAAGCTGACCGCGCGGGGCAGGCCCCATGGTGGCACCATCCAGGCAATGCAGCCGGGCGATTGGCGCGGCCTGATCCTGGACGAGCAACCCCGCGGCACGCTGGTAGCCCTGCCAGCGCGCACCATGGGGCAACGCTGGTTTGACCTGACCGTGCCCCGCGCGGCGATGGTGGCGCTATGGCCAGCGCGACATGGCACATCAGCCGCGGTTGCACACGCGCAACCTGACGCGTCACTGCTGGGTGCCGAGGTGGGGAAAGCGACCGCCACGAAACGCCTCCCCAATACCCCAACATTGATCCGGAAGGAGTATGAGGCGCGGGCGGCGCGATGGGCCGCCGAGCGCGCGCAACTGGGCGGGCGACTGCGCCCGCCGACGCCGGACGATGATCGCAAATGGGTAGCCGAGCGGTTTGGCGAAGTTTCGAGGGCCACCCTGCGCAAGCTTCGAAAGGAGGCGGCGCCCGCGTCGTGGACCAAATCGGGCAAGAAGACCGGCGCGAAATGGCACGAATAGACCTGTAAATATCTGATCGACCGCATTTTAGGTCGCGTGTGCCGCGCGAATACGGCCGCTTTTTACGGCGCGATACTTCCTAAAGACCCTGTCCGCCAGCAACAGCGCTCAATCCCGAGCCTATGCGAGGTATGGCAATGGAAACCACGATCCCCAGCAACCCCGATGCGCTCCTGACGCGGGACGCAACAGCGGCGGCCCTGACCGCCGCCGGCTATCCTGTGGCACCCGCCACCCTGGCCACCAAGGCGACACGCGGTGGTGGTCCACCCTATCGCCTGTTTTCCAGCCGCGCCCTGTATCGCTGGGCTGACGCGTTGGGCTGGGCACAGGCCAACACCACCGCGCCGCGGTGCAGCACGTCTGAAGCGGACGGCCGCGGATAGCCACCATGGCCGATGACGCCATGCCCGAACCGACCAAGCCGCCCACTGTGGCCGAGGTGGAGGCATGCCGCGCCGAGCTGGTGGACAGCGGCTATAGGCCGGTTGAAATCATCAACCACGATGCCGACCACCCCGACGCCGGCAAGGCGCCGCTCCGCGCCGGCTGGCAACATGGCCCACCCCTCGGCCCGGTGGACCGGCGCGCACTCAACACCGGCATTCTCTCCGCCGGGCTGCGCGCCATCGACATCGACATCGACAACCCGACCATGGCCGCGGCGGTAAAGGCCAAGGCGCTGATCCTGTTCGGCGACTGCCCCATCCGATACCGGGACAATTCGCCGCGCACGCTGTTGGTCTATCGCGCCGCCATCGGGGAACCGGGCAAGCGATCGATCGTCAGCAAGGCCGGGTGGGGCACGGTGGAAGTGCTGGGGCGCGGGCAGCAGTTCGTAGCCTATGGCATCCATGCCACCGGGGCCGCGCTGCGGTGGGTGGAGGAAGGACCGACCACCTGGACACGCGACACGCTGCCCACCGTGACCGAAGAACAGATTACCGCGTTCTTCGCCGACATTGCCCCGATCATCATGGCCAGTTTACCCAGTGACTATGCGGCCGAACCTGACCGGCAGGCATCGCCGCTGGGGCAGCGTGGCGACCTGCTGGACGTGTTGGCCGCGCTACGTGCCATTCCGAACGATGGTCCCCCCGACTGGGAGGCGTGGAACCGCACCGGCATGGCCCTTTGGGCAGCAACCGACGGCAGCGACATTGGCCGGGAAGCCTGGCAAGCATGGTCGGCGCGTCACACGGCATACGACCGGCAACAGACCGATGCGCGCTGGGATCACTACCGCACCAGCCCGCCGACATGGCTTGGCGCGGCGACCCTGTTTGGCATGGCTAGGGATCATGGCTGGCACCGACAACAGGACGATGCGCCGCCAGAGCCGTCGCCAGAGGCGAGACCGGAACCGACCGCGGAATGGTGGATCGCTCGGCAGATCGAACGCCCGGAGCCGTTGCTCGGCGAAGTCATCACGAACACCACCCGCGCCATGATCGGCGGCCCCACCGGCATCGGCAAATCGCACCTGGCCATGGCGATGGCTGCGGCGCTGGCGACGGGGCAGCCGTTTGCGCACTGGCGTGTGCACCGCCCGGTGCGGGTGATGTATGTCGACGGCGAGATGGCCCGCGACCTGGTGCAAGAGCGTGTCGCCGACCTGAAGCGCCGGATGGGTGGCGCCGACCTTCGCAACCTTTACATCGTGTGCCGTGAGGATTGGCCGGACCTCGCGCCACTCAACTCTGAGGCGGGCCGGGTTTTCATCGAGACGAAGGCGAAGCAGTGGGGCATCGAAGTGGTGTTCTTCGACAACCGGATGTCGCTGCTGTCGGGCGACATGAAGGACGAAGTGCCATGGACCGAGACGATGGAGCTGGTGCGCAGCCTGACCAAGAGCCGCATTGCGCAGGTCTGGATCGACCACACGGGGCACGACAAGACCAAGATTTACGGCAGCAGCACGAAGGAATGGCAGCTAGATGCCGTGGCGCTGCTGTCCAAGGTTGAACGGGCGAAGCCCGATGTGGCGTTTCAGATCGAATTCACCAAGGCGCGCCGCCGCCGCCCCGATACCCGCGCCGACTTTGAGACGGTCACGCTGTCGCTTCAAGACGACGAATGGCGCGTCAATGGGGCAGAAGCCGCGCCCAACAAGGTGCGCCTCTCGCCGATGTGCGCGGCATTCTATGCCGCATTCACCGACGCCCTCAGCATCACCTCCACGCCCGGCACCACCACCCGCGCCGCCTGGTATGCCGAATGCGTGCGGACCGGAATTGCCGACGAGGTGCCAACAGGAGTCGACTGGCGGGAACGCACCAGGCGGCAAAGTTCATTCCGGAAATATGTGGCCGAACTGAAGGCGGCGGGGCTGATCGGGGTGAACGGCGAGACCATCAATGACTTGCGAAAGGGGCCACCATGACATTCCGAAGGCCCGCACCAGACCCGCACCAGCGAGTAATCCTGCCACCCGCACCAACCCGCACCGCGCTCGCACCAGCCTCGCACCGACCCGCGCTGGCGGCACTGGTGCGAGACCCGCACCACCCGCACCGCCTGTCTATAGGACAGGCGGGACGGTGCGGGGCCACCCAAGCCCTCCGACACTTTCGCACGTCAGGAATGGAGACGACGAAATGACCGAGGAACCGCCCAAAGAGCGCAAGGTTGTGGTGAATATGGCGCGGCGAGACACAAGCGAACTCCGCCGGATTGGCGGCAGTGACCGCGATGTGTTCAACAATTTCCTGATCGCCCAAGCTATCGACGCGCAATGGGTGCCATCGGGCGGCCTGACGGATGAACAGCACTCCACGCTCGCCGAGGCGGTTTGCACCGCGATGATGGGATTCAACCCGGCCGATGCCGTTGAAGGCATGTTGGCCGCGCAGGCAGCGGCGTTGCACGGCATGGTAATGGAGAACATGCGCAAGGCGCGTTTGGTCGACCAGCCGCACGAGATCGCCCAGGGGCTCCGCAAGTCTGCCATCAGCGCCAGCCGCATGTTTACCGAGATCATCGGGGCAATGGACCGAAAGCGCGGGCGGCATCGGCAACAGACCGTTCGCGTTGAGCGCGTGACTGTGGCGCCTGGCGGGCAGGCAGTGGTCGGGGTGGTGAACGCAGGGGGGGGCCGGAGGCCATGCAGGACAAATCGAGGGAGAACCCCATGCACCGCCTGCCGCACTGGCGCACCACCCTGCCCTTAGCGCAGGCGTGCCCCCGGTGCGACGCCAAGACCCGAGCGGGAACGCAATGCCGCGCACCAGCAATGAAGGGTAGGGCACGATGTCGGCTACATGGTGGCCGATCGACAGGGCCACGGACCGAAGCCGGATTGGCGCGCATCCGGAAGGCGCGAACCATTCACGGGCGATACTCCGCAATCATGGCCGAGCTTCGACGCGCGATTGCCGACGAACGATGGATCAACCGCGAACTGCTGCGATGGGCGGAGGATGATGGGTAGGGGCCAATCCCAGGGACGATAACCCCAACAATCACGCGTAACTGGTTGCTATGTGGTTGCTAGGAACCGCACCAGCGCTCCAAGTGCCGCGCAAGTGATTGAAAAATGGTGCTGCACGACAGGATTGAACTGTCGACCTCTCCCTTACCAAGGGAGTGCTCTACCACTGAGCTAGTGCAGCGCCGGGACAATGCGACCGTAGCCACGTTGTGAGGCGGGTGATTAGCCGCCCGCCCGGCCGGGTGCAAGTCCCCATCGTTGCAGCCGCGCCGCGCGGCCGGCTTGACGGCGGGATGCCGGCTGGCCGAAGGAGGCGGGAATGGACAAGCCTCCCCCCCCTCGCCCGACGCTGCCTACTCCGTCGGTGACCGCCCCGACACTGACCGAGCGCGCCCGCGCCGAAAAGCTGGCGCGCGAGGCGCGCGAGGCCGCCGCGCTGCGCGCCAACCTCTTGCGCCGCAAGGCACAGGCGCGCGCGCGCGGCACGGCGGGGGATGCCGCGCCAACCGCTCCGCGCGAACCCGGCGCCGAGGAGCCAAATTAGCGACTCGTTGGCATCTCGCGCGGTAACTGGTTGCCGAACAGCGGCCGTGAGCCTTCATGTCGACTTCCGCCCCCCCTACGCCGGCCGGTGACGCCGCCGCGCGCCAGGCGCTGCTGACCGGCTTGGCACAAGGGCTGAAACTGCTGGCGGACCGCGTCCTGCCGCATGCCAATGCCGCCATCGAGGTGGCCGAGCTGGCCGCGCGGGCCGAGGAGCTGGCGCACGAGGCATGTAAGCAAAGCGGCGCCCGCACCGCCGACCCCGGCGCCGCGCGCACCCTGGCCGAGGCGTTCCAGGAATTCATCGCCGAGGCCACCGCCCTGTCCGAACGCGCCGCCCGCTCGGCCGCGGCCACGCGCGAGGTTGGCGCCACCATGGCCGATCATGCCGGCGAGCTGACCAAGCTCGCCGCCATTGGCACCCCGCCGGACCTGCCCACCCTGCGCACCGCGCTGCGCCCGATCGTCGCCTCGCTGGAGCAGTTGCCGATCCGCCTGGCCGAAAGCCGCGCCATGGCCGATGACGTCGCCAGCCTGGGCAGCAAGGCTGGGGCACTCGGCGCCCAGGCGATGAACCCGCAGGCCAATGCCCGCAACGCCAGTGCCCAGGCGATGGCGATGTACCGCAGCCTGCGCACCTTGGGCGACGAGGCCGCGGCGCTGGCCGCCACCATGCAGTCCGATGCCGACCGGGTGCGCAAGGCAATCGGCGGCATCGCCTCCCATGCCGGCCGCCTGGCCACCGCTGGCGGCGCGGCCCCCCCGCCACCCACGGCGGCAACCCGCATCGCCCAGGTGGTCACCCAAGGCCAGGCGATTGAGTGGGGCGCGGTGACGCGCCGGGCCTAGCGGTTCAGGCCCCGGCGGTGTTGAGATACACCGCGTACAGCGACGTGGTGCCGCAGATGAACAGCCGGTTGCGCTTGGCGCCGCCGAAACAGCAATTCGCCACCACCTCGGGGATCCGCACCAGCCCGATCAGCATGCCGTCCGGCGCATAGCAGCGCACCCCGTCCCCCGCCGAGGTCCAGACATTGCCGTGGCGATCCACCCGCAACCCGTCAAACATGCCGACATCGCAGGTGGCGAACACCTCCCCGCCCGAGATCGTGTCGCCATGCACGCGAAACCGCCGAATATGGCGCGGAAACTGCTCGCCATGCGAAAACCCGGTATCGGCGATGTAAAGCACTGACTCATCGGGCGAAAACGCCAGCCCGTTCGGCTTGGCGAAATCCGTCGCCACCGCGGTCACCACCCCGCTCTCCGCCGCAATGCGATAGACATGGCAGGCCCCGATCTCGCTCGGCGCCGCTTCGCCCTCATAGTCGAAATCGATGCCATAGCTCGGGTCGGTGAACCACAGGCTGCCATCCGATTTCTCCACCACATCATTGGGCGAGTTCAACCGCTGCCCCTTGAAATGGCTGGCCAGCACGGTGCGCCTGCCATCATGCTCGGTGCGCACCACCATGCGGGTCCGATGGTGACAGGTCACCAGCCGGCCCTGCCGGTCTACCGTATTGCCGTTCGAATTGTCGGCGGGCTCGCGGAACACACTGACCGACCCGTCGGTCTCGTCCCAGCGCATCATCCGGTTGTTCGGGATGTCCGACCAGACGAGATACCGATGCGCCGCAAACCAGGCCGGCCCCTCGGCCCAGCGGCAACCGGTGTACAGCTTGTCGACATGCACATTGCCGAAGACAAGCTTGGCGAAGCGCGGGTCATAAACCTCGAAATCCCTAGTCAGCATGGCGATCCCCCTTTGCGCCCAAACAGTGCGACGCCCGCGCCACCGCGGCAAGCACATCACGCCCAAGGTTTCACGCGATGCATGACCGGGGCGCCGCGATAAGCTATGATCTCGTCCAAACGACGACCCTCCGGGAGCCCAGGCCATGAACGACGCCATCCTCGACCCCGCCACGGCCGACCCTTACGCGATCCCGCTCGACCAGCTCAACCCGGCTCAACCCGCCCTCTTCCAGGCCGACCTGCACTGGAAGTATTTCGAACGCCTGCGCCGCGAGGCCCCTGTCCACTACACCGCCGAAAGCGAGTTCGGCCCGTACTGGTCGGTGACGAAATACAAGGACATCATGGCGGTGGACACCAACCACCAGGTGTTCTCATCGCTCTCCACCCTCGGCGGCATCGCCATCCGCGACCAGAGCGCCGACTTCCCGCTGCCGATGTTCATCGCCATGGACCCGCCGCGCCACGACGCCCAGCGCCTGGCGGTGTCGCCGATCGTGGCGCCCAACAATCTGGCCAACCTCGAAGGCCTGATCCGCGAGCGCGCCCAAGGCATCCTGGACAACCTGCCGCGCGGCGAGGCGTTCGATTTCGTCGACCGCGTCTCCATCGAACTCACCACCCAGATGCTCGCCACCCTGTTCGACTTCCCCTTCGACGAACGCCGCAAGCTCACCCGCTGGTCCGACGTCGCGACCGCGGCCCCTGGCGGCGGCATCGTCGACACCGAGGAACAGCGCCAGGCCGAGCTGCGCGAATGCCTCGGCTATTTCATGAACCTGTGGAATCAGCGGCTGACCAAGACCGGCGGCAGCGACCTGATCTCCATGCTGCAAGCCTCGCCCGCCACCCGCGAAATGTCGCCCCAGGAATTCCTCGGCAACATCATCCTGCTGATCGTCGGCGGCAACGACACCACCCGCAATTCGCTGACCGGCGGCGTCTACGCCTTCAGCAAGTTCCCCGCCGAATGGGAAAAGCTCAAGGCCAACCCCGCCCTGCTCGACAGCGCGGTGCCCGAGATCATCCGCTGGCAGACCCCGCTCGCCCATATGCGCCGCACAGCACTCGCCGACGCCGAACTCGGCGGCCAGCAGATCAAGAAGGGCGACAAGGTCGTCATGTGGTACGTCTCCGGCAACCGCGACGAGGAGATGATCGAGCGCCCGATGGACCTGATCATCGACCGCAAGCGCCCGCGCCAGCACCTGTCCTTCGGCTTCGGCATCCACCGCTGCGTCGGCAACCGCCTGGCCGAGATGCAGCTCAAGATCGTCTGGGAAGAGATCCTGAAGCGCAAATTCGAGATCGAGGTGCTGGAAGAACCCACCCGCATCTACTCCACCTTCATCAAGGGCTATGGCCGCCTGAAGGTGAAGATCGCCGCCTGACGCCGCCCATGGCGAGCGGCCTACTGCGCAACCGGCCGCCCCACCGGCGCCGGCCGCGCCGGCCGTGACTTGCGCCCCTGCAACCACGCAGCCCAAGCCCAAAGCACCGCCCCGCCGGCCACGGTCAGCGCCACATCGTACACCAGGCTGTCCGGCGCCAGCGCCAGCGCCTGCGTCGCCCCCCAGGAGACGAACAGCCCAAGGCAGAACACCTCCAGGCTGTGCCGCCCGATCACCGCCAGCCATGACACCCCGCGCGCATACATCCACCCCGCCGTGCGCGGCACAAAGCGCGACACCAGCCACGCCAGCGCCAGCGCATGCAACAGCGCGGTCACCGGCAGGTTGGTCTTCACCGTGATCCAGACCGGCTCGGCGAACGGCGCCGCCCACAGCCCGATCTCCGGCAGCGACCCATGCAGCGCCACCCGCACCGCCAGCCCCGTGGCGAGCACCAGCACCGCCGCCCCCGTCACCACGCGACCCCACCGCACCGGCAACGCCAGCGCCCGACCGCGCAGCAACGCCCGCCGCCCCAGCCAGGCCCCGCCCAGAAACAGCACCTGCCAGGCCAGCGGATCATACTCCACCCCCGCCACCGCCAGCCCGCTCACCTGCACCAGAACATACAGCCCCAGCGGCGCCAGGATCGCCCAATCGCCAACCCGGCTCCACAGCCAGGCGAACAACGGCAGCAGCAGCATCCCCCAGATGAAGGTCGGCAAAATGCCCATGAACGCCGGCTGATGCAGCATCAGCAGGATGGCCGGCAACACCTCGAGCGGCGTGGCAAGCACCCTGCTCCAGCCCAGCCGCTCGCTCTCGCCCGGCACAAACATCCACAGGCAGGCAACCGCGATCATCAGCCCGAACAGCGCGAACACCAGAAGATGCGTCCGATACAGCCGCAATGCCCGCCCCAGCATGTCCCGCGTTGCCAACCACCATCCGTCGCGCCGCTGCTTCAGGGTGAAAACGCTGCCCAACGTGAAGCCCGACAACAGCACGAACAGCTCGGAACTGTCGGAAAACCCCCAAACGCTGTGGATCACCCACCCGCCGATGAACGAAAACCAGATATGCTTAGCGAAAATGGTGAGCTGCAAAACCCCTTTGACCACAACCAGCCGCTGGTCCCGGCCCGGCTTGGCCAATGCTGTGCCACTCATGGTCAACCCTCCTGCCCCACGGCTTGCCGCCCGGTTTGCTGACATCTGGCGGACCGGCTAGACCCCCCTCCCACCCGAGGCTCCGCGTCCCCCCCCGCTTTGCATCCCAATACTGGAGGCCCGCCATGGCCGTGATGTCCGACATCTGGATCCGCCAAATGGCGCAAGAACAACGCATGATCGATCCTTTCGTCGAAACCCAAAAGCGGGAAGGCGTCATCAGCTTCGGCCTCTCCAGCTACGGCTACGACGCCCGCGTCGCCGACGCCTTCAAGGTCTTCACCAACGTGGACTCGGCAATCGTCGATCCGAAACACTTCAATCCAGATTCTTTTGTCGATCGCACCGGCCCGGTCTGCGTCATCCCGCCGAACAGCTTCGTGCTCGCCCACACGGTAGAGTATTTCCGCATCCCGCGCGACATTCTCGTGGTCTGCCTCGGCAAGTCCACCTACGCCCGCTGCGGCATCATCGTGAACGTCACCCCGCTGGAACCGGAATGGGAGGGCCAGGTCACCATCGAAATCAGCAACACAACCCCCCTGCCCGCCAAGATCTACGCCTTCGAAGGCATCTGCCAGTTCCTCTTCCTGCGCGGCAACGAGCCCTGCGAAACCAGCTACCGCGACAAGGCGGGAAAATATATGGGTCAACGCGGCGTGGCACTTCCCCGGCTCGGTTAAAGTGGTATATTAAGAGCTATGGACAAAATCGTCATTCGCGGCGGCCGACCGCTCTCCGGCACCATCACCATCGGGGGCGCGAAAAACGCCGCCCTGCCCCTGATGGCGGCCGGCCTGCTCACCGCCGAGCGCCTCGTCCTGACCAACGTGCCGCTGCTGGCCGATATCAAGACCATGGCCCAGCTGCTGCGCAACCACGGCGTCGCCGTCGAAAACACCTCAAACGCTGCGGACGGCACCGAACCGGACGGCCGAACCCTCTCGATCGGCGGCGAAATCCGCAATATCGAGGCGCCCTACGACATCGTGCGCAAAATGCGCGCCTCCTTCCTCGTGCTCGGCCCCATCCTCGCCCGCACCGGCGAAGCCCGCGTCTCCCTGCCCGGCGGCTGCCAGATCGGCGCCCGCCCGGTCGACCTCCACCTCAAGGGCCTCGAACAGCTCGGCGCCGAAATCACGCTCGATGCCGGATACGTCCTGGCCAGCGCCCCCCAGGGCCTCAAGGGCGCCACCATCGTCCTGCCCTTCCCCAGCGTCGGCGCCACCGAAAACATCCTGATGGCCGCAACCCTGGCCCGCGGCCAAACCATCCTGGCCAATGCCGCCCGCGAGCCGGAAATCACCAACCTCGCCGAATGCCTCGCCGCCATGGGCGCTGAGATCACCGGCATCGGCAGCGACCGCCTGGTCATCGAAGGTGTGGCCGCCCTGCACGGCGCCACCCACGCCATCATCCCGGACCGCATCGAAACCGGCTCCTACGCCTGTGCGGCCGCCATCACCGGCGGCTCGGTCCACCTCAAAGGTGCGAGGCTGGATGACCTCGGCGCCGTCGTGCGCACCCTGGCCGAAGCCGGCGTCGAAATCACCCAGGAAGACGGCGGCCTCAATGTCCGCCGCCTGAACGGCCTGCACGGCATCGATTTCATCACCGAACCCTACCCCGGCTTCCCCACCGACATGCAGGCCCAGCTCATGGCCCTGATGTGCGTTGCCGAAGGCGCCAGCATGATCACCGAAAACATCTTCGAAGACCGCTTCGGCCACGCCGCCGAACTCCGCCGCATGGGCGCCAACATCAAGGTCCACGGCGCCTCGGCCATCATACGCGGCACCCCCACCCTCTCCGGCGCCCCCGTCATGGCCAGCGACCTGCGCGCCAGCTTCGGCCTCATCGTCGCCGGCCTCGCCGCCCGCGGCGAAACCATCGTCAACCGCGTCTACCACCTGGACCGCGGCTACGAAGCCGTCGAACAAAAACTCGCCGCCTGCGGGGCCGACATCGAGCGCGTCGCCGCCTGACATCAACCAACGGCCCCCCCCCCCGACACTCCGCCGTCATCCCGCGCCAAGCGAGGGATCCACGCTTTCGTCCCGCAGGGCAGAGGTTTCAACCGATAGGCCAAGCGCCAATCGAAACAAGCATATCCAGAGGAAGAAAGGCGAGGGCTCTGCCCTCGACCCGCTGGGGCCCGCGGCCCCAGACCCCATGACATTTGCGCCGAGATGCGGCGGGATCGGGCGAATGCCGCCGGTTAGGTGCATATATTGGAAAATTTTTCCGATATATGCTAATTTATCTTGTAATTTTAGAGAAATTGGCATATGATCGCTGAATGCCCGTCCCGGCTCCCACCGCCGAGATCAGCCTGCGCACCGCCTTCGGGCGGCCCGCCGACTCACGCCCGCATTTCTGGCTGACCGCCCTGAGCCTCGCCCTGCTCGTCCGCCTGCTCGGCCGGCGCGCCCCGGCCTGGACCACCCTCCCCGCCTTCACATTCGATCACAAACCGTCCCCCTGCCCGCACCCCATGGCCCTCCCGCCGCAGGGCCGCGCTCCCCATGCCGCCTGCGTCGAATCCGGCCGACTCCAGGACTGGATTCTCCCCGGCATCCGCAACCGCGGCATGCACCCCGCCGCGCGCCCCGCGCGCCTGCGCCCCCGTGCTGTACTGGCCCGCGCCCCGCCCGGCGCCCCTCCGCTCCCATGCTGAAAACACCCCCAGCTCCGGGGCAGCCACGCCACGCCCATATTCGTTCCATATTAGACATGAACGGATCCACTTAAGACTATGAGGTCCAGGGGCTCGGCCTCTGGCGGGTCTGGGCGGAGCCCAGCCTTGCTTCCCCTTGCCTTTCCTCCCTTCCCGCGCATCCCAGCACCTCGCTCCCCCTGGTTCCCCCAAGGCCACGGCCCGGCTATGCAGCCCGCATCGAATGGAGCCCAAGATGACCGTCGCTTTCCGCGCCGAGACCCAGGAGCCCGACGTCACCGGGCCCTTGATCCTCGCCCTGCCAAAGGGCCGCATCCTCGCGGAATGCGCGCCTTTGCTCCATGCCGCCGGCATCCACCCGAACCCCGACTATGCCAACGAGGACTCCCGCGCCCTGCGCTTTGCCACCGACGATCCCGGCATCGACGTGGTCCGCGTGCGCAGCTTCGACGTCGCGACTTTCGTGGCCTTTGGCGCCGCCCAGATCGGCATTTGCGGCGCCGATGTGCTGATGGAATTCGACTATCCCGAGATCTACGCCCCGCTCGACCTCGGCATTGGCGCCTGCCGGGTTTCGGTGGCCGAGCCTGCCGCCACCGCCGGAACCGACGACCCCAGGACCTGGTCGCGCGTCCGGGTGGCGACGAAATACCCCAATATCGCCCGCCGCCATTACGCCAGCCGCGGCATCAATGCCGATGTGGTGCATCTGAACGGCGCGATGGAGTTGGCCCCGGCGCTTGGCCTGACCCGCGTGATCGTCGACCTCGTGGCAACAGGCTCGACGCTGAAGGCCAATGGCCTGGTAGAGACCGAGGTGATCGCCAAGGTCACCAGCCGCCTGATCGTCAACCGCACCGCGCTGAAGACCCGTCCGGAGGCCATCGGCGCCCTGATCGCCCGCTTCCGGGCGGCATTGGCCACGCTGGCATGAAGCGCCTGGACACCGCCGATCCCGGCTTCGAGGCCGCCTTCGCCGCCCTGCTGAACCAAGCCCGGGAAACCACCTCGGATGTCGCCGACGCGGTGGCCGCCATCATCGCCGACCTCCGCGCCCGCGGCGACGCGGCGCTGTGCGAGTACACCACCCGCTTCGACCGCTTCCCGCTGACCCCCGACCGCATCCGCATCACTGCCGGGGAAATCGACGCCGCCATCGCCAGCGTGCCCGCGCCCCTGCTGGACGCGCTCGAGGTCGCCGCCGCCCGCATCGACCGCTTCCACCGCGCCCAGCTCCCCGCCGACCTCAAGCTGGATGATCCCGACGGCCTGACCCTGGGCATGCGCTGGAACGCGCTCGACGCCGTCGGCATCTATGTCCCCGGCGGCAAGGCGGCCTATCCCTCCTCGGTGCTGATGAACGCCATCCCGGCCCGCGCCGCCGGCGTCGGGCGCATTGCCATGTGCGTCCCCACCCCGGACAATGTGCTGAACCCGCTGGTCCTGGCCGCCGCCCGCCATGCCGGCGTCTCCGAGATTTACCGCGTCGGCGGCGCACAGGCGGTGGCCGCCCTGGCCTGGGGCACCGCCAGCATCGCCCCGGTGGACCGCATCGTCGGCCCCGGCAACGCCTATGTCGCCGAGGCCAAGCGCCAGGTCTTCGGCCGCGTCGGCATCGACAGCATCGCCGGCCCGTCCGAGGTGGTGGTGCTGGCCGATGACGCCAACGACCCCGGCCGCATCGCCATGGATCTGCTGGCCCAGGCCGAGCACGGCGAGGATTCGCAAAGCATCCTGATCACCGACAGCCCGCGCATGGCCGATGCCGTCGCCGCCGCTGTGGCCGCGGAGATCCCCACCCTGCCCCGCGCCGCCATCGCCGGCGCCTCCTGGCGCGATTACGGCGCGGTGATCCTGGTGCGCGACTGGGACGAAGCTTTCCGTCTTGTCGACCGCCTCGCGCCGGAACACCTGCAAATCATGACCGCCGACCCTGCCGAGAAATTCGCCCGCATCCGACATGCCGGCGCCGCCTTCCTCGGTGCCTTCACCCCCGAAGCCGTCGGTGACTATGTCGCCGGCCCCAACCACGTGCTGCCCACCGGCCGCACCGCCCGCTTCGCCTCCGGCCTCTCGGTGTTCGACTTCCTCAAGCGCACCACCTGGATCGCCAGCACTCCCGCCGGCCTCTCCCGCATCGGTCCCGCCGCCATCGCGCTGGCCGAGGCCGAAGGCCTGCAGGCCCATGCCCGCTCCATCGCGCTGCGCCTGAACTAGGCTTTGCTTGACCTTGACGGGCACGCTGATCATGGTGCGCCCGAAGTGCCGACCCCCTATCCTCCCGCCAGCAAAAGAGACCTGATGTCCAAAGAAGACATGATCGAGTTCAGCGGCACCGTGATGGAGCTGCTTCCCAACGCCATGTTCCGCGTGAAACTCGACAATGAACACTCCATCCTCGCCCATACCAGCGGCAAGATGCGCAAGAACCGCATCCGCGTCCTGGCCGGCGACCGCGTGAATGTCGAGATGACGCCCTATGATCTCTCCAAGGGCCGGATCACCTTCCGATTCAAGTAGATCCCCCCGCCCGCCCGAAGCTGATCCTCGCCTCGGCCAGCCCGCGCCGCTTGGCCCTGCTCGCCCAAATCGGCATCACCCCCGATGCCATCCTGCCAACCGATATCGACGAGACGCCGCGCAAGGCCGAACTCCCGCGCCAGCTCGCCCAGCGCCTGGCCCATGCCAAGGCTGACGTCGCGGCCCGCCCGGGCGCCTTTATCCTGGCGGCGGATACCGTGGTGGCACTCGGCCGCCGCATCCTGCCAAAGGCCGAGACTGCGGCTGAGGCGCGTCTCTGCCTGGACCTGCTGTCCGGCCGCCGGCACAGCGTGCTGACGGCCGTGGTGCTGCTGGCCCCGGACGGAAGCCGCGCCGAACGCGTGGTGGACAGCACGGTCGCCTTCGCCCGCCTGACCGCCGCCCAGATCACCGCCTATCTCGCCAGCGGCGAATGGCAGGGCAAGGCCGGCGGCTACGCGATCCAGGGCATGGCGGCGGCGCATATCCGATTCCTCTCCGGCAGCCATTCCAATGTCGTCGGCCTGCCGCTGTTCGAAACCGCGCAATTGCTGCGCGGCCTCGGCTACCCCATGCCGTGACCGGCGGACGCATCGTCATCCGGGTCGCCACCAGCCCCGGCGAGATCCGCGCCGTGGCCTGCGATGCCGCCGGCCCGCTGGACCTGGCGATCGAGCGCCCCGGCGCGCCGGACTTGGTGGGGGACCTGCTGCGCGGCCGCATCACCGCCCGCCTGCCGGCCCTGGCGGGCAGCTTCGTCCGCCTGCATGACGGCATCGACGGTTTCCTGCCGGACAGCGCCGGCGGCGGTGCCGCGGAAGGCACGATCCTGCCGGTCCAGGTCACCCGCGCGGCCCAGGGCGGCAAGGGCCCGCGCCTGACCGCCGTGGTCCCGGCCGAGGCGATGGCCCCGGGACCGATCGGCCTCCTTCGCCGCGGGCCCGGCGCGGTTGCCCGGCTGGCGGCGCTGCATCCGGCGGCCCTGATCGAGCTTGACGATGACGCCCTGTTCGCGATGCTGCGCCCGACCCTCGGCGAGCGGCTGCGGCGGGTCACCCGGGCGCTGGACGAACCGCTCGCGGCGGCGCTGGACGCACTTGAGGTGCCAGACGCCGAACTTCCCGGCGGCGCGCGCATGACCATCCACCCCACCCCAGCCGTGACCGCCATCGATATTGACCTCGACCGCGCCAGCGCCGGGCGCGGCAGCAAGGCGCGCAGCCATGACCAGGCCAACCGCGCCGCCCTGCCCGCCCTGGCGCGCCAGATCCGGCTGCGCAACCTCTCCGGCGCGATCGTGGTGGACCTCGCCGGGATGAGCCCCCGGCGCCGCGCCGGGCTGGCACCGGAGTTTGTCCGGGCGCTGGCCGACGATCCGCTGGCGCCGCGCTTCCTGGGCTTCTCCGCCCTCGGCCTGGCCGAAATCCTGCGCCCGCGTGCCC
>CAXNGD010000013.1:0-16792 GCA_964201575.1 Acetobacterales bacterium
GAGGCGGGCGGGGTCGAGGACGAAGGTGAGCCAGCCGTTGACGATGCCGTGGTCAGGTGGGTTTTCGCCGGGCCTGACGCCGGCGCCGGCCACCGCACCGGCGAGGAGGTCGCAGATCAGGGCGAGGCCGGAGCCCTTGTGGCCGCCGAAGGGCAGGGCGGCGCCGATTGGTTCGTCGTACATCACGGCGGGGTCGGTGGTGGGGCGGCCTTGGGCATCGATCAGGGCGCCTTCGACGACCTGGCGCTTGTCGTTGTAGGCGACGCGGACTTTGCCCAGCGCGATGACGGAGGTGGCGACGTCGAGGATGGGGGGCGGGGTGGTGGCGGTGCCGGGGACGGCGATGCAGATGGGATTGGTGGTGAAGCGGCCCTCGCGGCCGCGGTGCGGGGCGACGCGAGGCTTGCCGCTGTAGCCGTTGACGAAGGAGATCGAGACCAGGCCGGCGCTGGCGGCCATTTCGCCATAGGTGCCGACGCGGCCGATATGGTGGACGTTGCGCAGGCCGTGGATGGCGATGCCGTGTTTTTGCGCTGTGTCGATGGCCCATTGCATGGCGTTGCGGGCGGCGACCTGGCCGTAGCAGCCCTTGGCGTCCCAGACGGCGAAGCTGCCGCTTTCGCTGACCACGGTGTGGCGATGGTTGGGCTTGAGGTGGCCGGATTTCAGCGACTTCACGTAGGGCGACATCATGACGATGCCGTGGCTGTCATGGCCGGAAAGGTTGGCGCCGATCAGGTGGTCGGCGACGGTTTGAGCCTCGGCCTCGGTGCTGCCGCCGGCGCGGAGCAGGCGAAGGGCGATGGCGTGCAGCGTGTCGTGCTGGATGATCATTCTGGTGCCTCCTCCGGTCAGCCGCGGGTGAAGCGGCGGACTACGTTCTCCAGCAGGCGGGACACTGGACCATCAAAGCGGCCGTCGCGCCAGAGGCTGCCGCAGTAGGTGATCGAGCCGACGGAGAAGACGGCGCCGCCGGAGGGGGTGTCGAAATAGACGATCTCGCCGCGCATGAGGTCTGGCGCGTCTTCGCCGCTGATGGTGTTGGTGGCGCCGAGCAGTTCCTCGTGCACGGTGACGAAGGATTTCGGCGGGTCCTCGGAGCGGGCGAGGATGACGGCGTTATCCGGCGTGCCGAGCATCGGGTCGGCGCGGTCGAGTTCGAAGCCGGCGGCGCCGCCACCGGAAAGGCCGTAGTCGCCGACGATCTCCTCGTTGATGCCGGCGAAGACCCAGGCCAGTTCGCCTTCGTAGGACGCGGGGAGGCGACGGTAATGGGTGCCTTCGAACTTGCCCTGGCCGGAAAAGCCGACGCCGGCGAGTTGCTGGGGCGGGCGGCGGTTGCGGCGCCAGAGGCCGCCCATCTGGCCGTCGATCGCGTGGTAGTACTCGCCGGGCTCGGCGGCCCAGGCACGGATGCCGCCCTCGGCGCGGCGGATCTCGATCATGTGCGGGCGGGCTTTGTCGCGGGCGATGCGCCAGTAGAAACCGTTGCCGCCGAGATAGGCGAGCTTGCCGCCGCTGTTGGTGTAGGCGGCGAGTGCGTCGAGGGTGCCGGGGGTGTGGTATTCCGGGTGCGAGCCGGTCAGCACGGTCTTGTAGGGGGCGATGAGGTCCAGCCCCTCGTCGTCGAGGTCCTCGTCGGTGATGACATCGAAGTCGAGCCCCTTGGCAGTCAGCCAGGCGAGCAGGTGGGTGTCGGCGGGGTAGTGGCGCAGGCCGGAGCCCATCGGGTCGGTGAAGGTGAGGTAGCCCGGCCGCATCGTCAGGATCGGGCGGAGGCGCGAGGAGAGTGAGATGCCGCTGCCGTCCTCGTGCTTGTTGTAAGTGGAGCGGCCGTAGAGCGGCCAATGGTCGGCATTGTGGGGATAGGCGCCCCATTGCTCGACGCGGGCGAGATACTCGGCATCGGCATTGCCGCGGGCGTGATTGGCGTAGGCCTGGTAGGTGAAGGTGGAGGCGAGGAAGGCGATTGGGGCGTGCGGGCCGTTCTTTCTCGGCAGTATGTAGAGCGGGATCCAGTCTTCCCCTTCGGAGCAGGAAAGGTGGAGCGCATAGGCGCCGGATTTGAGCCCGTCCGGCACCGTGAAGGTGAAGCTGGGCTGCCAGCGGCAGTCATCGAGGTCGCCGTCGTGGAAGTGGATGGCGGCATAGTCCTGGGGCGCGTGGCGCCAGCAGTGCTCCGTGCCGCTCCATCGTGCTCCGACAATGGCGCGGGTTGGTGTGTTGATGAGCGTGCCGTGGCAGTTCTGGCTGCCGGTGTCGACGATAGTCTGGCTGTCGATGGCGAGGCCGAAGTTCCAGAGCGCGATGGCGGGCAGGGTGCTGCGGGTGAGCGCCGCAGGCCAGGCACGGGTGATGCCGGCGAGCAGAGCGGGTTCCTCGATCTTGCCGGTGAAGTGGCCGCGCGGCGATGCGGGGTTCTCGGCGGCAATCATCAGCGTGCCGCGTTCGGGCAGGCGCATGGCTGTGGCCTGTGCCGTCGCGGTTGCCGTGGCGCCGGTTGCGACATCGGTCTGACCGAGGATGACCTCACCGGTTGCCGGATTGGCGGATATCCAAATTCGGTACCAGCTGCGGGCGCGAAGCCGGTGTCCGGTCTCCAGCGTGAGTGAGCCGCCCGGCCATGCCAGTTCGGCCTGGACGCCGACCGCGCCGGCGCGCAGTGTGACCTTCGTGGCGGCTGCGGTTTCGGACAGCACGGTTCGGGTTTGGTCCGGCAGGCCGTTCAGGATGATGGTGGTCCAGGTGCAGGCGGAGGTTGGATCGCGGGAAGGGGATGGTTCGACACGCGCATATGAGCCGAGTGCGACCGGTTGGGTGATGCCGGCAAAGCTGGTATTGAAGACGGTTGAGAGGTCCTCGTAGCGGAGCCCGGGGCCGGCGGGGTTGGGGTCTGCGCTGATGACCTTGACCAGGCGAGCGCTGGCAGGCCCGGGTGTATGCAGCCCGACATGGGCGGTGAATGTCTCACCGGGGCGGTGGGAGAAGCGGTCGAGGTAGCCTGTGATGGGCAGGTGAGCGGGCATCTCGATCATCTCCAAGCGGGAATTCTCGTCTGGTTATCTTGACGCGAGGGGCAAGTGTCCACGAAGATTTGACCAACGGTGCCTTGTGCGCCGCAACAAGCAGGGAGAGTTTCTGATGGCACGGACCGGATGGGCGCCGTACGGCCTCGCGGCCGCAATGACGCTGGCAGGGGCTTTGGCGAGCACCTCGGCGCTTGCGCAGGCATTCAAGTGCCCGAAAGTGGGCGGCGATTTCGTCTTCGGGCAAGAGGCGAACGTCAATTCGCTGGACCAGATGACATCGAGCACGATCTCGACGCGCAACGTGTCGATGAACATCTTCGAAGCGCTGATGGCGCGCGACGAGAACAACAACGCGATCACCGACCTTGCGGAGTCGTTCACGGAATCGCCGGATGGGCTGGTCTACACCTTCAAGCTGCGCCAGGGGGTGAAGTTTCACAACGGCAAGACGATGACCTCAGCGGACGTCGCAGGATCTTGGGAGCGCTACAAGGCGAAAGCCAATGAGCGGCAGATCCTGGACAATGTCGAGAAGTGGGAGACACCGGACGCGGCGACCTTCGTGGTGACGATGAAGAAGCGTCAGCCGACTTTCATCGAGTTCATCAGCTCGTTCTCGCAGCCGATCGTGATTCATCCGGCGGAGTTCAAGGACGATGCACCGCAGCAGTTGCGCACGGTTGGAACCGGACCGTTCCAACTGGTGGAGTTCCTGCCGGGCAGCCATGTTAAGCTGAAGCGCTATGACGGCTATACGCCGAACACGAAATATACCGAGCGGACGGGCTTCGGCGGCTACAAGCAGGCCTGCTTCGACACGGTGACATTCCGCATCGTGACGGAGCCCGGCGCCCGGGTGGCGGGACTGCGCACCGGCGAATTGCATGCGGTGGAGGACATCCCCTTCGTTTCGGTGGCCGAGCTGAAGAAGGATCCGCGGATCACCATCCTGCCGTTGGAGAACTGGTGGGTTCACATCACCTCGGCCAACCTGTCACAGCCGCCGACCGACAACGTCAAGGTGCGTCAGGCGATCCAGGCGGTGCTGGACATGGACGAGATCATGGAGGCATCGACCGACGGCAACTACAAGCTGAATGTCGGGTTCCAGTACCCGCACCAGGCCAGCTACACCGATGCCGGCAAGGAGACCTACAATCAGAAGAATGCGGCCAAGGCGAAGGCGCTTCTGGCGGAGGCCGGCTACAAGGGTGAGCCGGTGGTTCTGCTGACCAACAAGGACTACCCCTCCATGTACAACGCGGCACTGGTTATGAGCCAGCAGATGCAGGCGGTGGGCATCAAGGCGGAGCTGAAGGTGGTCGATTGGCCGACCTCGGTGCAGATGCAGCTGGTGGCCTCGCCGTCGCCGGGCTGGAACTTCTTCTTCACCGGCTATGGCACCCAGCCGGCGCTGGGCGCGTTGGCGACGATGAACTTCTTCATGGGGACCAATCCCAACTACAAGCCGAAGCCCGGTCAGGAAGATCCGGTGCTGAAGGCCGAGTGGGACAACATGAACCAGAAGGTGGACCCCAAGGAGCGCCAGGCGGCGTTCGTGGCGATGCAGAAGCGCATCCTCGAGCAGGTGCTGGTGATCCCGTTCGGCTCACTGACGAAGGTGCAGGGCGCGCGGGCGAATGTGGTCGGCTACAAGCCGTTCCGTATTCCGCGCTTCGCCAACGTGTCGTTTCAGTAGTCCGGGCCAGTAGTGCGGGACTGACACTTCATGTGGGGGGTTGCCCTTCGCAGCATACTGGGTTCGCTCCCGGTTCTGCTGATCGTGAGCCTGATCACCTTCGGGTTGATGCGGTTGATTCCGGGCGACCCTTCCGCCGCGATCGGCGGGCTGTCGGCCACATCCGAGCAGCTCGCGCAGATCCGCAAGGAACTGGGGTTGGATGAACCGCTCGTGGTGCAGCTCGGCAAATGGTACGCCGAGCTGCTCCAGGGCAATCTTGGCCGGTCGATCATGATGGGCCAGGACGTGTTGCAGGTGACGATCATCCGTCTTCCGGTGACGATCGCGCTGGCGCTTTATGCGCTGGTGATCACGCTGCTGCTGGGCATGGGCAGCGGGATCATCGCCGCTCTCAGGCAGAACACGGTGGTGGACCAGATCGCCATGGTGCTGGCGATGGTGGGCATCTCGGTGCCCAACTTCTTCCTGGGACTGCTGATGATTCTGCTGTTTGCCGTCCATCTCGGCTGGCTCCCCACTGGCGGCTATATCCCGTTGTGGAAGGATCCGATCGGCTGGCTGCGCACCTCGACCATGCCGGCGCTGTCACTGGCCCTGTTGCAGATGGGGCTGCTGGCGCGGATCACCCGGTCGACCATGCTGGAGGTGCTGCGCCAAGACTATATCCGCACGGCGCGCGCCAAGGGGCTGCCGGCGCGGTTGGTCGTGACCAAGCATGCATTGTCCAACGCGATGATCCCGATCGTCACGGTGATCGGGATCATCATCAGCCTGTCGATCTCCGGGGCGGTGGTGACGGAGAGCCTGTTCTCGATCCCCGGGATGGGGCAGCTTCTGACCCAGGCAGTGCTGAACCGCGACTATCCGATGGTGCAGGGCGGGTTGCTGTTGACCACGACCTTCCTGGTGCTGGTGAATATCCTGGTGGATATCGCCTACGCCCTTCTTGACCCGCGGGTGCGCTATGAACGGTCCTGAGCGCACAGCGGTGGTGGCGGCGGAGGCCGATGCGCCGCTGGAAGAGGATTTCGAGATGGCGCCGGTCCGCCAGGCGCCCTGGCGGATGAACCTGCGGCGGCTGATGCGCCACCGGCTGTTCGTGCTGGGGCTCGCTTTGTGCGGGATCGTCTTCGTCGCCGGAATCTTGGCACAGGTGATCGCGCAGACCGACCCGACGCGCCTGGCGATGCGTTGGAAGTTCCGTGCGCCAGGGGTGGACGGGTTCATCTTCGGCACCGACAATTTCGGCCGCTCGCTGTGGTCGCGGGTGATCTGGGGTGCGCAGCTTTCGCTCTACATCGGGTTCTCGGTGGTTGCGCTGAATGCGGTCTTCGGTACGCTGATTGGCGCCTCGGCCGGCTATTTCCGGCGGATCGACAACCTGCTGATGCGGGTGAACGACGCGCTCATGGCGTTTCCCGCGATCCTGTTGGCGATTGCGATCACCGCGGTTCTGGGACCTTCGACGTTCAACGCCATCTTGGCACTGTCGATCGTGTACATCCCGCGCACGGCACGCATCGTGCGGGCCAGCGTGATTGTACTGCGCGAGATGGAATATGTGCAGGCGGCGGTGGCGGCGGGTGCCGGTCATTGGCGTATCCTGCGCCACCACATCTTGCCGAACGCGATGGCGCCGCTGATCGTGCAGCTCTCGTTCCTGTTCGCCTATGCGGTGTTGTCGGAAGCGACGCTGTCCTTCCTGGGGTTGGGCGCGGTGCCGCCGACCCCGACCTGGGGCAACATCATGGCCGAAGGGCGGCAGTACCTGCTGGAGGCGCCCTGGATCATCACCATCCCCGGCATTGCGCTGATGATCACCGTCATGGGGCTTAACCTGCTCGGCGATGGGTTGCGCGACGTGCTCGACCCGAGGTTGCGGATACAACAATGAGCCTTCTTGAAGTCCGCAACCTGACCACCGCCTTCCAGACGGAGCGCGGCGAGATCACCGCCGTGGAGGATGTCAGCTTCGACCTCGATGCCGGCGAGATCCTTGGCATCGTCGGCGAGTCCGGCAGCGGCAAGAGTGTCACCGCGTTGACCATCATGGGGTTGTTGCCGCGGCCGCCGGCCCGGGTGGTTGGCGGCTCGATCCGCTTTGCCGGCGAAGAGCTGACGACGATGCCCGAGAAGCGGTTGGAAGGAATCCGTGGTTCGGGCATCTCGATGGTGTTCCAGGAGCCGATGACGTCGCTGAACCCGGTGTTTTCCATCGGCGAGCAGATGATGGAAACGCTGCGGGCGCATGAGCGGCTGAGTTCGCGCGACCAGTTCTCGCGGGCCGTCTCGATGCTGGACAAGGTGGGCATTCCCTCGGCGGCCCGACGCATGGCGGATTATCCGCACCAGTTGAGCGGCGGCCAACGCCAGCGGGTGATGATCGGCATGGCGCTGGCGTGCAATCCGAAGCTGTTGATCGCCGATGAGCCGACGACCGCGCTCGATGTCACCATCCAGGCCCAGGTGCTGGACCTGCTGATGGACCTGCGCGACGAGCTGGGCATGGCGATCATCGTGATCACCCACAACATGGGGGTGATTGCGGAGACTGCGGACCGGGTGATGGTGATGTATGCCGGGCGTGTTGCCGAGCAGGCACCGGTGGCGGAGCTGTTCGAGCGCCCGCGCCACCCCTATACGCGCGGCCTGCTGTCCTGCGTGCCGACGCTGGAACAGGATACCACGCGGCTGATTGCGATCCCCGGCTCGCTGCCTGAACCCTCGCGCCGACCGCCGGGATGCCGGTTCGCGCCGCGCTGTCGCTATCGCATCGAAGCGTGTCGGGCCGCATTGCCGCCACTCGTGGAGGATGAGGGCGGGCATTTGGTGGCCTGTATTCGCGCCGCTGAACTTGCTTCGCCATGAGCGCGATGATCGAAATCACCGGACTGTCTAAGCACTTTCCGGTCCGGACCGGCGGCTTTTTTGGCCGCGGGACGACACCGCTGAGGGCGGTGGACGATGTCTCGCTTTCGATCAGGACGGGCGAGACGCTCGGGTTGGTGGGCGAGTCCGGTTGCGGCAAATCGACGTTGGGGCGGCTCCTGATCCGGCTTATGGAACCGACCGGCGGCAGCATCCGCTTCGACGGCACGGATATCACCGGGCTCGACAGGGCCGCGATGCGCCCGCACCGGCGCGCCATGCAGATCGTGTTCCAGGACCCGTACGGGGCGCTCAATCCCCGGATGATGGTCGAGGACATCATCATGGAACCGCTGTTGATCCATGGCGCCAGGCCGGATGCGGAAAGTCGGCGCAAGGTGCAGGAGATGCTCAAGCTCGTCGGCCTGCCGCTGCGCGCGCGCGATCGGTTCCCGCACGAGTTCTCCGGCGGTCAGCGCCAGCGTGTTGGCATCGCCCGCGCATTGGTACTGCGGCCGCGCTTCGTGGTGTGTGACGAGCCGGTCTCGGCACTGGACGTGTCGGTCCAGGCCCAGATCGTGAATCTGCTGCAGGATCTGCAGACGGAGCTCGGGCTGACCTATCTGTTCATCGCCCACGACCTCAGCGTTGTGAAGCACATCTCGGATCGTGTCGCGGTGATGTATCTTGGCCGTGTCGTAGAGATTGCCGATAAGAAGACGATCTATTCCAATCCGCAGCACCCCTATAGCCAGGCGCTGATCGGCGCCGTGCCGGTCCTGAACCCGCGGGCGCGCGGTCGAGGGCGGCGCCAGCGGATCGTCGGCGACATTCCCAGCGCTTTGAACCCGCCTCCGGGCTGTCGGTTCCACACCCGCTGCCCGCATGTGATGCCGATCTGCAGGGAGCAGAATCCGCTATTGCTCGACGTGACCGCTGGGCATGGCGTGGCGTGTCATCTGATGACACGCGACCAAACCTAGGAGAGCGAGATGTCCGAAGCCGCACGGTCGCGCCTGATCCCCGAGGTGGATTTCAACACGGATGGACGCCAGGCCGGGCATGTCCGGCTGTTCCATTCGGTGCACAGCTCGGCATACGGCTTCATCCCGATCCCCATCGTGGTGATCAAGAACGGCGATGGGCCAACGGCGCTGTTTGTGTCGGGCAATCATGGCGACGAGTACGAAGGGCAGGTGGCGCTGAGCAACCTTGCCAAATCACTGGATCCGGCGGAGATCCGGGGGCGGGTTATCCTGCTGCCGATGGCGAATTTTCCAGCCGCGATGGCGGGAACGCGGACTTCGCCGATCGACGCGGGCAATCTCAACCGCATGTTTCCCGGCAATCCCGATGGAACCGTGACGCAGCAGATCGCCTTCTTCATCGAGCATGTGCTCATCCCGATGGCCGATGTGGTGTGCGACCTGCATTCGGGGGGCTCGTCGCTGATGTATGTTCCCTGTGCGCTGATCAAGAAGAGTGCGGATCCCGAGCGGCATGCCGAGCATCTGGCGTTGCTGAAGGCATTCGGCTCGCCCCTGGCCTATATGTCAGGCGGTGGCAACGGCACCGGCACGGACAGCACCCTGATGGGCGGAGCGGAGCGGGCAGGAAAACTGGCGCTCGGCACGGAGCTGGGCGGAACGGGCCAGGTCACGCCCGCGGCGTTGCGGATCGTGGAGCGCGGGCTGCGCAACGTCCTGGTGCATGTCGGGATCCTGCCGAAGAAGCGACGGATCAAGGCGGAGGAAACGCGCTTCCTTCATGTCGGCGGACCCGACTTTTTTGTCTATGCACCCGATAGCGGGGTTTTCGAGCCGGCCGTCGAGTTGGGCGATGCGGTCAAGAAGGGGCAAGTGGCCGGACGCATCCATTTTCCGGAATCGCCGTTGGTCCCGGCCGTGGCGTTTGCCTTTGCACGCGACGGATTTGTGCTGTGCAAGCGAGTACCCGGGCGGACCACGCGCGGCGACTGCCTTTTTCACTTGGGGTCGGACGCGGCGTTCGCCTAGGCGCCCTTATGCGTTCCGGATGCAGTCGATCTGCGCAAAACTAGGCATTGGAAAGCGGCCGGCTTGGGGCCATATAGCCGGCAGAGAAACACATGCGTTGCGGGATCGCGCGACGCATGTGCGGCAACGCTTGGCGATGGCTTGATGGCAAAGGAACTGCATGGCGTCCGCGTCGGTGACGCGCGGATGAACCACCGAAACTGGGTTTCGCGAGCGATGCGGGCAGTTCGGCGCGGCGAGATGTCAAACTGAGAGCACGATCGGAGAGAACGATGGACGACGAAAGCAAGTGCCCGATGACGGGTGTGACCCGCCTCCGTACGGTTGTTGGGGCCAAGTCGAACCAGGGTTGGTGGCCCAATCAGCTGAGCCTCAAGATCCTCAACCAGAACTCCTCGTTGATCGATCCGATGGGCGAAGGGTTCAACTACGCCAAGGAATTCAAGAGCCTCGACCTCGTCGCTGTCGTTCGCGACCTGACCGCGCTGATGACGGACTCGCAGGATTGGTGGCCGGCAGACTATGGCCATGACGGGCCGTTCTTCATCCGCATGGCCTGGCACAGCGCCGGCACGTACCGGATTTCCGATGGTCGCGGCGGCGCGGGTTCCGGTACGCAGCGTTTTGCGCCGCTGAACAGCTGGCCGGACAACGGCAATCTGGACAAGGCGCGGCGGCTGCTGTGGCCGATCAAGCAGAAATATGGCCGCAAGCTCTCCTGGGCCGATCTGATGATCCTGGCCGGCAATGTCGCGCTGGACTCCATGGGGTTCAAGACGTTTGGCTTCGCGGGTGGCCGCGAGGACGTGTGGGAGCCCGAGGAGGATATCGACTGGGGTCCCGAGACAACCTGGTTGGGCGACGAGCGCTACAGCGGGGATCGGCAGCTAGCAAACCCGCTCGCCGCAGTGCAAATGGGCTTGATCTATGTGAACCCCCAGGGGCCGAATGGCGAGCCGAATGCCGTGGCTTCGGGGCGCGACATCCGCGAGACCTTCGCGCGAATGGCGATGAACGACGAGGAAACCGTGGCGCTGGTGGCCGGTGGGCATACCTTTGGCAAGGCCCATGGCGCTGAAGATCCTGACAAATATGTCGGTGCGATGCCTGAGGGTGCAGCGGTCGAGGAACAGGGCTTCGGCTGGAAAAACAGCTTCGGCAGCGGCAAGGGTGTCCATACGATCACCAGTGGCATCGAGGGCGCATGGACCCCGAAGCCGACCCAGTGGGATAATGGCTATTTCGACATGCTGTTTGGCTATGAATGGAACCTGGTCAAGAGCCCTGCTGGCGCCTGGCAATGGATTCCGACCGATGCGGCCGCGGCGACGCTGGTGCCGGATGCCCATGACCCGTCCCGACGGCATGCCCCGATCATGACCACGGCCGACATGGCGATGCGGATGGACCCGATCTATGGTCCGATCTCGCGGCGCTTCCACGTCAATCCGGATCAGTTTGCCGACGCCTTTGCCCGGGCATGGTACAAGCTGACGCATCGCGACATGGGACCGCCGCAACGGTATCTCGGTGCGCTGGTGCCGGCGGAGGCGTTGATCTGGCAGGATCCCGTCCCCGCGGTTGATCATGCACTTGTGGGCGCGCTGGAAATCGCGGCGCTGAAGGCGACGATCCTGGCATCCGGCTTGTCCGTCTCCCAGTTGGTCGCCACGGCCTGGGCGTCTGCCTCGACCTTCCGCGGCAGCGACAAGCGCGGCGGCGCCAATGGTGCGCGCATTCGACTGACGCCGCAGAAGGACTGGGAGGTCAACCAGCCGGCCGAACTCGCCAAGGTGCTCAAAGTGCTGGAGGCGATCCAGGTGACTTTCAACGCGTCGCAGACTGGCGGCAAGAAGATCTCCCTGGCGGATATCATCGTGCTCGGTGGCTGTGCCGCGGTCGAGGAAGCGTCCAAGCGGGCTGGCCACAGTGTCGTCGTGCCGTTCATCCTTGGCCGGACCGATGCGTCCGAACAGCAAACCGATGCGGCGTCTTTTGCCGTTCTCGAGCCGAGCGTTGACGGGTTTCGCAACTATGCGCAGAAGAGCCAGTCGGCCGGAACAGCCGAACGGCTGGTCGACCGGGCCAATCTGTTGACCTTGACCGCGCCCGAGATGACGGTTCTTGTCGGCGGGTTGCGTGTTCTGAACGCCAATGTTGGCAAGTCGTTGCACGGCGTATTCACTAGCCGGCCGGAGACCCTGACCAACGACTTCTTTGTGAACCTGCTCGATATGCGGACGGCTTGGCAGAAATCGGCCTCTGCCGACGGCGTGTTGGAAGGGCGGGATCGTGCAACCGGCGCTGTGAAGTGGACCGGGACGGTCGTTGATCTGGTGTTCGGGTCGAATTCCCAGCTTCGCGCTCTTGCCGAGGTCTATGCGTGTGGCGACGGGGCGCAGGTCTTCGTCCATGACTTTGTGGCCGCGTGGGTCAAGGTGATGAATCTCGATCGCTTCGACCTCGCCTGACGACCTCGTGTCCTGCCCGCTACGCTCGTCCGATATCGGATTGGCATAGCAGGCAGGCCATTGAGGGCAATGGCGAGTGTGCCATGCGTCCGTCTGAGCCCATGCGGTTCAGCCCATGCGGTTCAGGCGCCCCCTGAAGTGACAGTTCCTGTGAGCTATTCTTTTGGTGAGGCATGCCGCGCGGGCAGCGGCTTGCGATGATGCAGATGTGATTGCAGCTTGGTGCAGTGGCATGGAGCGGCGCTGTCATCGCAGACGTCTGTGTGGTGTGTTGGACGTGATCTTCGAACAGGGGACGTGAAATTATGCGCGCTTTACTTCTTGCGTCTGCCTTTGCCCTTCCGGTGCTGTTTGGCTCGTTCTCCGCAGGCGCCCAGGGCTCGCCCTCGGCGGACCAGATCATCCGCGCGCTTCGTCCGAGCGGACCGCTGCCCACCGGCACGCGTGGAATTCGACCGGCGTCACCTGGCCCGGCCGCAACTGCGGCAGTTCCGGCGTCGGTGCCGACAGAGTCCCGGGCGGCTCCCGCGGTCAGTGCGTCGCCACAGGTGGCCACCGCCGCTCCGGCTCTTCCTCCCGCCAACCCTGCGCCCGCGCCTCAGGCGAGTGCGCTATCGATCGGCCTGACAGTGCAGTTCCAGTCAGGTTCGGCCGAGTTGACGCCCGAGGCGATGCGCACATTGGACCAATTGGGACAGGCGCTGAGCAGCGATGCCTTGGCCGACTTTCGTTTTCGGATTGAGGGGCACACGGACACAACCGGCTCGCGAAACATCAACATGACGCTGTCTCAAGCGCGCGCGGCCAAGGTCGCGAGTATCTGAGGGACAAGTACCGTGTCGATTAGGCCCGGCTGGTGCCGGTCGGTCGCGGGCAGGAAGCGCTCAAGGTGCAGACGCCGGACCAGACTGCCGAGCCACGCAACCGGCGTGTGCAGGTCGTCAATATCGGGACCTGAGGCTGGCTGCGCCGCGCGCCTGGGACGCGTTCGGGCATGAGCGGGCGTGATCCAGCCGGCCGGCCGCCGGGCGACGAAGCAAAGGATGATGACGCAACGGTGCGGCTGCCTATCAAGCGCGCCTATGGCCGGCCAGCTGATCGACCATTGATTCCCGCAGGCGGCGGGATCCCGGCGATCTTTCGCCTCATCGCCCTGGTTTGCATGATCATCATCGGCGTTGCCGGATGGTTCGTGATGCGCGAGGAGGCGCCCGCGCCTGACCATTTCGCTGGGCCGCCGGCGCAACATCCCGCTGGCACAGCAATTGTGGCGGTGCGGGTGGCCGACGAGGCGGAGATTCTGGCGAACGAGACGGATGCCATCAGTGTGTTCCGGTTTTTGAACAACCGGCGAGTCCTGGTGCTGGATTTCGCATCGCTGCTGGAACAGGGGCTCATGCTGAACAGGGCGGCCGCGTTGGTGGAGAAGATCGGGCAGCCGCGCGACCGTGTGTTGGGGGATGCCGAACTCGATGCAGCGATTGCGGCCGCCGGAGATACCATGGAGACGTACTACTACGGCCATGACTACGCCGCTGCCGACCTGATCCGGTTCTTTGCCTTGGCCGACCGTGACGGGGTTCGTTTGCGCCCGCAGGAGGAGTGGCTGCGCGGCCTGCTGCGACAGGAGGGCGTGCTGGAGCCCGGCGGGCGGGGTGCGCTGATTTCCATACCACGCGTCGGCGCGGCATCGGGAGTGGATGCCGGATTGCGTGCGGCGATCCTGCGTCACGAGTTGTCACACGCCGAGTTCTTCAGTAACCCGGCCTATGCCGCCTATGCGCGGCAGTTCTGGCGCTCCGGACTGGACGATGCGGGCAGGGAGGTGTTTCGTCGCTACCTTGCGGCGGCGAACTATGACACTTCGCTCGAGGATTTGCTGGTCAACGAAACCCAGGCCTACTTGATGCATACGCCGGACTCACGGCTGTTTGGTGCCGCGTCGCTTGGCGTGCCGATTGAGATGCTGGACCGTTGGCAGGCCAGCTTCCTTCTCGGTATGCCGAATGGCTGGTTGCGAGACGCGTGTGTCCTCTCGCTGCCGTCGGCGGGCGCGGTGCTGCGCCGGCCGCGGCGAAGGCGTCAGCGCCGCGGCTCGGTCTCGATGGCAATGGCCCGGGCGCTGATCCGTCCGTCACGGCGCTTGGCCGCGTCCAGCGTCGCTTGCAGTACGCGCAGGTAGTCTTCCGCCTTCTCAACGGCCGGGCGGGGCGAGTCGAACAGCGGTTGCGCTGAAACCACGACCACGACCATATCGAAGCCGAAGGGCTCACCAACCTGCCAGCCCGCCTCAGCGGCAGAACAGTTGTTGCAGGTCTCGGGATCGCCGAGGCTCACCGTCGCACCGGCGGGGAACGAGCGTGCGTTGCCGCTGCCCCCGCGGATAATTTCACGCCGGCCGTTCGCCGGGGTGATGTCCAGTTGCCGTGCGGGATCGCTGGGGAACAGGTGTGCCACCCCGCCATCACTGCTGAAATAGGAGACCTGGGCATGGCCGGCATAGTTCGGCATCACGAAGCGCGGCACGATACTTTCGAGGTCACGGAGCTTGCGGCGGCCGGATTTGAGCGTCAGTTGGACGTCCGATCCGGCGGCGCCGAACTGCCGCGCAGCCGGGCGCAGCACGTCGAGAGTGTTGCAATACGGGCCGTTGATGACGACCGGCTGCCAGGTCACCGACGCGCCGCGCGCAGTCTCTTCGATATGGCGGCGATGCATGGCCTCGTGGTCATGACCGACGAGCCCGCCGACGGTGACCTGGCCGCCGTCGGAGACGCTGCCTTCGATCAACGCGCAGGACATGCCCTCCGCGGCTTCCTGAAGTGCGGTGCGCAACTGTGCCGGTGACAGTCGCGCCGGGAGCGGTGCCGCGGGCGCAGGTGCGGCGGGCTGAGGTGCGGCGGGCGGCACCGGTGTGGCAAGTTGTGGCGTCAGCGGCGCGACCGGTGGCGTCGGGACCGGCGGCGGCGCCGGGGGTGTTGCCGTAGCCGGAGTTGGCGGCGGAACTGGTGCCACGGGTGGCGGTTCCGGCGTGGCGGTGGACGGCGGCACGGCGGGTGCGGGCGGTGGGACCGGGATGGGCACTGGCGTGACGGTGGCCGTCACGGTCGGTGGCGGGCTCCGGCCGGCGAACCAGTACCAGCCACCGCCGCCGGCCGCGAGCACCAGGGCCGCGGCACCAGCGAGCAGCGGCACGAGATTGCGCTTGGCCGTCGCTGGTGCCGGTGCCGGTGAGGCGTTGGGACGCGCGGCAATCGGCATGGTCGGCGGCGGAACGACCATGGTCGCCTTGGCATCGTCGGCCGGAGCGGCGACTATTTGACCCAGAGCCGCGGCGCGCAGGGCCTGGGCGAACTCGGCGGCGGTGGCGTAGCGCTGCTCCGGGCGCTTGGCCATGGCGCGCGCCACGACGTCGTCGAGCATCTCGGGCACTGTCACCGACAGTTGCGATGGGCGCGGCGGCGCGACATTCAGTACCTTGTGCATGATCGCCGTCATGCTGCCTTCAAACGGACGTTCGCCGGTCAGCATCTGATAGAGCAGCACACCGGACGAATAGATGTCGGTACGCGCGTCGACCGTCTGGCCCATGAACTGCTCAGGCGACATATAGGCCGGCGTGCCCATGATGGTGCCCGCCTGTGTCATGCTGCTGCTCTCGATCCGGGCGATGCCGAAATCGGCGATCTTCACCTGACCGTCACGCGTCAGCATCACGTTGGCCGGCTTGATGTCCCGGTGCACCACGCCGCGCTCGTGACTGAACTGCAGCCCCGCAAGCAGGGCCTCCATGATCCGCACCGTCTCTGTCGTCGGGAAACGGTCATTCTTGTCAAGCAGCGACTTCAGCGATGGGCCGTCTACGAACTCCATCACGATGTAGGCAAGCTTGGCGGTCTCCCCATAATCGAAGACACCGACGATGTTGGGGTGGGTCAGGCGGCCAGCCGCTTGTGCCTCTCGCTTAAAGCGCGCCAACTCTTCCTGTGTTTCGATATCCCCTGCATCGGGAAGTGTGAGCGTCTTGATCGCAACGCGTCGGTCGATGATCGGGTCCCGAGCGTCATAAACGGTGCCCATGGCACCCTTGCCGAGGATGCCCGAGATATCGTACTTGCCGAGCTTGCCGTCTTCCATCCGTATCCCTTCCGCGCCGCCGCCCTAAGCGCCCAGCCTCACATGGCGAACTTTATAGACCGGCTGGCCTGGCGACCGAAACCGGGGTCGTGATCGAAATCGCCGCCTGCTGCCCGGGCCGGCGCGCGCCACCCTCGCCAATGGTTGCAAACGGCGCCCAGTAGAACGGGTGCGCGACGTCGGCGACCAATCCCTTGCCGGCTTCATCCAGCATGCCGAGCTGAGCGGCACGCATTGCGCCGGAAATGCCGATACCGGGTGCAGCACCCAATCGCCGCAGCGAATCAGCCACCAAGTAGGCGGCAATCTGGTCATTGACCGACCAATGGGTGACCAGAAGCGAGCGCGCGCCGGCATAGAAGAACGACCTGGCGAGGCCAGAGAGACTCTCGCCTGCCGTGGTCCCGCCAGGGCCGCCGGAGTTATACCAACCGCCCCAACCTCGGACTCTCGGCTGTTTCCAACGGTGGCATTCTCTGATTCCCTCGTCTCTGGCTGCGATTCGCGGCGTTGAGGGCGGTCATGGGCACGGCAATCACGATCACCAATCTGGCGCACTCATCGTCTTCG